>NZ_JACVTT010000123.1:0-10192 GCF_016624665.1 Stenotrophomonas sp. S39
ATGGCGTGGATCTACGACCTGCACGGCGGCCCGCATCCACGCATGGCGTGGTTCCATGCGATGCCGGTAGATCCACGCCATGCGTGGATATCCCGACCCCAACCGGCGGTCAGCCCTGCGAGGCGTCTTCGACCGGGCCCAGTTCGTGCAGCACCGCTGTGGCATAGCAGCCCGGCGGCAACGCGAACGACAGCTCCAGCACGTCATCGGCCAGCCACTGATGCTGCAGCAGGGCAGGACGCAGGCGCAGCGCGCGACGCTCCTGCTTCAGGCGGGCGCCTTCCAGGCCGGCACGCAGGGCCTGCGACTCCTCATCGTCCAGCGCCGCCAGCTCCAGCGTGCGGGCAGCCTCGGTGCTGCGCAGCTCACCCTCGCCCCACAGCGGTGCGCTGGGATGGATGTCGAAGCGCGCCAGGCGCTCGGCCAGCACATCGGTGTACGGCTCCGGGCCGAACACGCTGCGGCTGCCATCGAGCATCCACACCTCGCCGTCCAGCGGCTGGTCCCAGCTGCCCTGCTCCACGCGCGAGGCCAGCACGCGGTTGAACAGGGCCGAGCGGGCCGCCGACAGCAGCAGTGAACGCTGGTCCTGGCGCATGCGGCGGCCACCGAACATCGCCAGCGCGGCCGGAACATTGCCACCGTCGCGACCAAAACGCTGCTCGCCGAACCAGTTCGGCAGGCCACGCGCGGCAATCTGCTGCAGGCGCTCATCGATGGCCGCGGCGTCGCCCTGCACGTCGCGCAGCACCAGCTTGAAGCGGTTGCCGGCCAGCGCCCCGCGCTGCAGCTTGCGGTTGTGCCAGGTGGACTCGAGCACTTCGATCTCGTCGCTGGCCAGGCTGGCCAGGTCCGGGGCGACGCGCTTGGGCAGGTGCACGCTGAAGCGCTGGGTGGTGACCGCGTTGCGGTCCTTCATGCCCGCGTAGCTGACCGCCATCTCCGGCAGGCCCGCCCACTTCGCCAGCACCTTGGCCACGTGCACCGTGTTGGCGCCGCGCTTGCGGATGTGCAGCAGCAGGTGCTCACCTTCGCCGGTGGCCTCGAAGGCCGGCAGTTCGTCCACCTGGAAGTCGTCCGGCGTGGTGCGGATGCGCGCGCTCAGCAGCGGCGCACCAAAGGCCAGCGGCAACGGAATCATGCCGCCACCAGCAGGACGACGGCCTGCGCGGCAATGCCTTCGCCACGGCCGGTGAAGCCGAGCTTCTCCGAGGTGGTGGCCTTGACGCTGACCGCGTCCAGCGGCAGCTGCAGCAGGCCGCCGATGCGCTCGCGCATGGCCAGTGCATGCGGGCCGACCTTGGGCCGCTCGCAGATGACCGTGATGTCGGTATTGCCGACGCGCCAGCCACGCTCGCGCAGCAGGCTGTCGCAATGGCGGACGAAATCACTGCTGTCCGCACCCTTCCAGCGATCGTCGCTGGGCGGGAAATGCTGGCCGATGTCGCCCAGCGCGATCGCGCCGAGCATGGCATCGCACAGTGCGTGCAGGATGACGTCGCCATCGCTGTGGGCCAGCACGCCGCAGCTGTGCGCCACGCGGATGCCGCCCAGCATGATGTGGTCGCCTTCGCCGAAGGCATGGACGTCGTAGCCCTGGCCGATACGGACGGGCGGGAACGGAGCTGTGCTCATGGATGCAACCCTTGCAGCAGGGCCGCGCGGGCGATCAGCCGGCGCGGCGGGAAAGTACGAATTCGAAACGGTCGAGGTCGGCCGGGGTGGTGACCTTGAAATTGTCCTCGCTGCCTTCCACCAGCAGCGGTCGCTGGCCCTGGCGCTCCATGGCCATGGCTTCGTCGGTCACCTCGACGCCGCTGGCGGCAGCACCGGCCAGCGCGCGGACCAGCTGGTGGCGGCGGAACAGCTGCGGGGTCAACGCACGCCAGAGGCGCTCGCGCGGCTCGGTGCCATCAATGCCACCATCGTCACCGGCTCGCTTGAGGGTGTCGCGCACGGGGGCGGCGAGAATCGCGCCGACCGGGTCGGCACGCCCCACTTCCAGCAGGCGGCCCAGATCGGCCAGCGACAGGTTGGGCCGCGCGGCATCGTGCACCAGCACGAACTCGTCGGCGCGCACACTGTCGGGCAGGGCCTGCAGGCCCGCCAGCACCGAAGCGGCCCGGGTGGCGCCGCCGATGCAGGTCAGCACCGGCTTGCCGGACCACTCGGTCCAGCCCGGCCAATCGGCATCGTCCTGGCCGATCACCACCATCGCCCCGGCCACGGCCGGGTGCGCCAGCAGTGCATCCAGGGTATGGGCGAGCAGGATCTGCCCGCCCGCCTGCAGGTACTGCTTGGGCAACGGCGCGCCGAAACGGGTACCCCGCCCGGCGGCCGGAACGACCGCCCAGATGGCCGCGCTCACGGCACGTCCGCCGGATGGTCGCCGACCTGCGCCGAGACCGGTGCAGCCTGCGCCGGGCGAACCGGCGCATCCTCCACCACGCGGTAGAACTTCTCGCCGGGCTTGATCATGCCCAGCTCGCTGCGCGCGCGCTCTTCGATGGCGGCCTGGCCTTCCTTGAGGTCCTTCACTTCGGCAGCCAGCGCATCGTTGCGCTGCTGCAGACCTTCATTGTCCCGCTCCTGGTTGGCGACCTGGGCTTCGAGCATCATCACTTCACCCGAATTGCCCGGGCCGAACCAGAAACGGTACTGCAGCCATGCCAGCAGCAGGGCCAGCAGCAACAGCAGCCAGCGCCAGTCGCGCATGGGCTCAGCGCTTCAGCGACACGAACGCGTCACGACCGGCGTAACGCGCGCTGGCGCCGAGGGCTTCCTCGATGCGCAGCAGCTGGTTGTACTTGGCCACGCGATCGCTGCGGCACAGCGAGCCGGTCTTGATCTGGGTGGCGGTGGTGGCCACCGAGATGTCGGCGATGGTGGTGTCTTCGGTTTCGCCCGAGCGGTGCGAGACCACGGCGGCGTAGCCGGCACGGTCGGCCATGGCGATCGCTTCCAGGGTTTCGCTGAGGGTACCGATCTGGTTGACCTTGATCAGGATCGCGTTGGCGGTGCCCGAGTCGATGCCTTCCTGGAAGATCTTCGGGTTGGTGACGAACAGGTCGTCGCCCACCAGCTGCACCTTCTTGCCGATGCGGTCGGTCAGCAGCTTCCAGCCAGCCCAGTCGTTCTCGGCCAGGCCGTCTTCGATCGTGATGATCGGGTACTGCGCGGCCCAGTCGGCCAGGAAGTCGACGAACTGCTCGGAGGTCAGGCGCTTGTTCTCGCCCACCAGGTTGTACTTGCCGTTCTCGAAGAACTCGCTGGAGGCCACGTCCAAGCCCAGCAGCACGTCTTCACCGGCGGTGTAGCCGGCCTTGCCGATGGCTTCCAGGATGGTGTCCAGCGCTTCGACGTTGCTGCGGAAGTCCGGCGCGAAGCCGCCTTCGTCGCCCACGGCGGTGCTCAGGCCGTGGCTCTTCAGCACGGACTTCAGCGAATGGAAGATTTCGGTGCCGGCACGCAGTGCTTCGGAGAACGAGGTGAAGCCCACCGGCAGCACCATGAATTCCTGGAAGTCGACGTTGTTGTCGGCGTGGGCGCCGCCGTTGATGATGTTCATCATCGGCACCGGCAGCGACGGGGTCGCACCGGTCTTGGTGGCCAGGTACTGCCACAGGGCCTGCTTGCTGGACGCAGCGGCGGCATGCGCGGCTGCCATCGACACGGCCAGCAGCGCGTTGGCGCCCAGGCGGCCCTTGTTCTCGGTGCCGTCCAGGTCGATCAGGCGACGGTCCAGGCCAGCCTGGTCGACGGCTTCGAAGCCCTTCAGTGCATTGGCGATGGCGCCGTTGACGTTCTCGACGGCCTTGCGCACGCCCTTGCCCAGGTAACGGGTCTTGTCGCCGTCACGCAGCTCGACCGCTTCCTTGGTACCGGTCGAGGCGCCGGAGGGAACCGCGGCGCGACCGAACGAACCGTCCTCCAGGATGACTTCGGCTTCCAGCGTGGGGTTGCCACGGCTGTCGAGGATTTCACGGGCGTGGATGCTGCGGATCGTACTCATGAGCGGACCGGTTACCTGTCTGGAGGAGGGAATGCGACAAATGTGAAATGCCGCGTGATTATCCCCGGCTGCCCGTCGCTTGCCAAATGGTGTCGTCGGCCACGACCGGATCCGCGCCCTGCACCAGCAGCGGCACCGCAATCAGCAGGCCCAGCAGCGCCAGCAGCAGTGCCGCCACCGCAGCCGTGCCACGGCCACGCTGGGTGCGCCAGGCCAGCACCGAGGCCACCCCACTGCCGAGCGCGGACAGCGCCAGCACGGCCACCGCCAGCATCAGGATCCACTGCTTCGAGGCCAGCGCATGGCTGCCATCCCCCGGCATGCCGATCGCAGACAGGAACACCACCACCCCGGCAGCGAGGGCGGCCCAGGCAAGCACGGCAAGGCCAAGCGCGCACGCGCCCCAGGGCCACAGTCGGCGCGGCACGCGCGCGGAAGAGGTCGGGTTCATCGTATGAATGGGTACCGCATGAAGGGGGGCAATGCCCGCAGGTGAACCATCACAGCTGGGCAAGGATGGCCCAGGCCAGCAGCGCCGACGGCACGGCCAGCAGCAGCGCGGCCAGCCCAGCGGCACCGCGTGCGCGCTGCAGGCGCCAGCCCAGCACCGTGCTTGCAAGGCTCGCCGCATACAGCACGGCGGCCGCGGCAAGGGAAACCTTGAACATCGTGGCCTGCCAGTGCGGGGCCGCACCATCGCCGGGCATGCGCGTACCGGCAGCACCCAGCAGCACCATGTAACCGAACGCGACCCACGCCAGCACGCACAGCGCCAGCCCCATCCAGCCCCACGGCCAGCTGCGCCAATGCCGCCGGCGACGCTGGGCTTCCAGCGCCGCCCACGGGTCAAGACTCACGCGAAGCGCGAGAAGCCGTGCTTCTTGGTCACCGCGTCGAGCTCCATCAGGGTCTCGAGCAGGGCTTCCATCTGGTCCAGCGGCCACGCATTGGGGCCATCGGACAGGGCCTTGGACGGATCCGGGTGGGTCTCGGCGAACAGACCGGAGATGCCCACCGCCACCGCGGCACGCGCCAGCACCGGCACGTGTTCGCGCTGGCCGCCGGAACTGGTGCCCTGCCCGCCCGGCAGCTGCACCGAATGGGTGGCGTCGAACACCACCGGGCAGCCGGTGTCACGCATCACCGCCAGCGAACGCATGTCGCTGACCAGGTTGTTGTAGCCGAAGCTGGCGCCACGCTCGCAGACCATGATCTGCTCGTTGCCGGTGGACTTGGCCTTCTCGACAACCGGCTTCATGTCCCACGGCGCCAGGAACTGGCCCTTCTTGATGTTGACCGGCTTGCCGGCTGCACACACCTTGCGGATGAAGTCGGTCTGGCGGACCAGGAACGCCGGGGTCTGCAGCACGTCCACCACCGAGGCCACTTCGTCCATCGGGGTGTATTCATGCACGTCGGTCAGCACCGGCACGCCGATCTGCTTCTTCACTTCGGCCAGCACCTTCAGGCCTTCTTCCATGCCCGGGCCGCGGAAGGCGGTGCCCGAGGTACGGTTGGCCTTGTCGAAGCTCGACTTGAAGATGAAGTTGACGCCGAGGCGGTCGGTGATCTCCTTCAGCTTGCCGGCGGTATCGAGCTGCAGCTGCATCGACTCGATCACGCAGGGGCCGGCGATCAGGAACAGGGGCTGGTCCAGCCCGACCTCGAATCCACACAGTTTCATGGCGTTTCCTTGTTGTCCGCTACGCCGGCAGGGCCGGCGTGCTGGGGTTGAAGCATGCAGGATGGGGGCCGAAGCCCCCCTTCACAAGTCAGGCGCGGGCTTCGGCCAGCAGCGCGCCACCGGCCTTGCGCTCGCGCGCGGCACGGATGAAGCCGATGAACAGCGGATGGCCATCGCGCGGGGTGGACAGGAATTCCGGGTGCGCCTGGCAGGCCAGGAACCACGGGTGCGCGTCACGCGGCAGTTCGACCACTTCCACCAGGGTGTCGTCCATCGACTTGCCCGAGATCACCAGGCCGGCATCTTCCAGCTGGGTGCGGTAGCGGTTGTTGAACTCGTAGCGGTGGCGGTGACGCTCGGAGACCACGTCCTTGCCGTACAGCTCGCGGGCCAGCGTGCCCGGCTTCAGGCGCTGTTCCTGCAGGCCCAGGCGCATGGTGCCGCCGAGGTCGCTCTTGTCATCGCGCTTTTCGACATCGCCGGTGGCGGTACGCCATTCGGTGATCAGGCCGATCACCGGGTCCGGCGACTGGCGGTCGTTCTCGGTGCTGTTGGCGTTTTCCAGGCCCAGCACGTGGCGCGCGTAGTCCACCACCGCCGCCTGCATGCCGTAGCAGATGCCGAAGTACGGCACGCTGTTCTGGCGGGCGAACTGCGATGTCAGCACCTTGCCTTCGAAACCGCGGTCACCGAAGCCGCCCGGCACCAGGATGCCGTCGACGTCGGCCAGCGCGGCCATGTCGGTGCCTTCCAGGTCCTGCGCTTCCAGCCACTTCAGGTTGACCTTGGTGCGCTGGCGCAGGCCGCCGTGCTTGAGGGCTTCGCCGACCGACTTGTACGCGTCCTGGTGGTCGACGTACTTGCCGACCACGGCGATGGTCACTTCGTCCAGCGGGTGCAGGGTCGCGTCGACCGCGTCCTCCCACATCGACAGGTCGACCGGGCCGACCTTGTCGGCCAGCTTCAGCTGGTTGACCACGATCTCGTCCAGGCCCTGCGCATGCAGGCCCGACGGAATGCGGTACAGCACGTCCACGTCCGGCACGCTGATGACGGCGCGTTCGGAGACGTTGGTGAACTGGGCGATCTTGCGGCGCTCCGAATCCGGCACAGCCTGCTCGGAACGGCACAGCAGCACGTCCGGCTGGATGCCGATCGAGCGCAGTTCCTTCACCGAGTGCTGGGTCGGCTTGGTCTTCAGCTCACCGGCGGCGCCGATGTACGGCACCAGGGTGAGGTGCATGAACAGCGCCTTCTCCGGGCCGCGCTCGGTACGCACCTGGCGGATCGCTTCCAGGAACGGCAGCGACTCGATGTCGCCCACGGTGCCGCCGATCTCGACCAGGGCCACGTCGTAGCCTTCGGTGGCCTCGTCGATGCAGCGGCGGATTTCATCGGTGATGTGCGGGATGACCTGCACGGTCGCACCCAGGTAGTCGCCGCGGCGCTCCTTGCGGATCACGTTCTCGTAGATGCGGCCGGTGGTGACCGAGTTCTTGCGGCTCAGGCGGGTACGCACGAAGCGCTCGTAGTGGCCCAGGTCGAGGTCGGTCTCGGCGCCGTCGTCGGTGACGTAGACCTCACCGTGCTGGAACGGGCTCATGGTGCCCGGGTCGACGTTGATGTACGGGTCGAGCTTCATCATCGTGACCTTCAGGCCACGCGCTTCGAGGATGGCGGCCAGTGACGCAGCGGCAATACCTTTGCCGAGCGAGGACACCACGCCGCCGGTTACGAAAATCAAGGGAGTCATGGCTGCAAGCATCCTGTCTGGAAATGGAAAACGGCAGCGCCACGCCTGCCCGAGGGGCGGGCGTGGAGCAGAAAGGGGGTTTTCCGGTTCGCTGGGGCAGCGAGGGAGGCGCGGGACCGATCGGCGGCAGGCGCCGGACGGGGACCATCGTGCGAGGTCGGGGCGGCCGTGCCGGTCAATTCGACCGTCACCTGCGACCCGCATTGCTGGAGGCCACGCATGGCCGGTCCAGCCCATTCGCAAATGGTGGACACGCACTACTCCCGGAAAGCCATAGTTTACAGATAGATGGCCGCCAACCCAAGGGGCAGATAGCGTCATCGGGAAAAGAAAACGCCCCGCAGTGCGGGGCGTTCAGGGGCCAGCGCCTTGCGGCAGCGGCCTTGGCGGCGGAAGCCTTACTTCTTCTTCCGCGCCTCTTCCTCTTCTTCCTGCTGCGGGACCGGCTGGCCCTTGGCCTTCATTTCGGCATTGGCCTGGGCGCGGCGCTTGGCCTTGGCATCCGCCTCGGACTGCGCGGCCTTGTCGGCCTGGTCGCCCTGCTGCGGGGCCGTCTGGCCTGCGTTCTGCGCCATCACCAGCGGCACTGCAACGGCGGCAGCGGCCAGGATCGCAATGGTCAGCAACTTCTTCATGGAGTCCTCCTCGCGGTATGGCTTGGACATGGGGGCGCCGGCGTTCAGATTCCAGCGGCTGTCATTTTACCCCCTCCCCGGCGCCGAGGCTGAACCGCAGGCGTGCAAATTCCCCGTCCACACCGCACACTTGCGCGTCGCTCCGCGCTTTGAAGATAGATGAACGCACGCTATAACGCCGCCGATATTGAAGTCCTGTCCGGCCTTGACCCGGTCAAGCGCCGTCCTGGCATGTACACCGACACCGCGCGCCCGAACCACCTGGCGCAGGAAGTGATCGACAACTCGGTGGACGAGGCCCTCGCCGGCCACGCCCGCTCGATCGAGATCACCCTGTACAAGGACGGCAGCGTGGAAGTCAGCGATGACGGCCGCGGCATGCCGGTCGACATCCATCCGGAAGAGAAGATTCCGGGCGTCGAGCTGATCCTGACCCGCCTGCACGCGGGCGGCAAGTTCAACAACAACAACTACACCTTCTCCGGCGGCCTGCACGGCGTCGGCGTCAGCGTGGTCAACGCGCTGTCCACCCTGGTCGAGATCCACATCAAGCGCGACGGTGCCGAGCATCGCATCACCTTCCGCGATGGCGACCGCGCCTCGCCGCTGGAAGTGGTCGGCACGGTGGGCAAGAAGAACACCGGTACGCGGCTGCGCTTCTGGCCGGACCCGAAGTACTTCGATACGCCCAAGTTCGCCGTGCGCGCGCTCAAGCACCTGCTGCGCGCCAAGGCCGTGCTGTGCCCGGGCCTGACCGTCAAGCTGACCGACGAAGCCACCGGCGAAGTCGATACCTGGTACTACGAAGACGGCCTGCGCGACTACCTGAAGATGGAGCTGGGCGACCGCGAGTCGCTGCCGGCCGATCTGTTCGTCGGCAATCTGAAGAAGGACACGGAGATCGTTGACTGGGCCGTGGCCTGGCTGCCGGAAGGCGAGCTGGTACAGGAAAGCTACGTCAACCTGATCCCCACCGCCCAGCACGGCACCCATGCCAATGGCCTGCGTACCGGCCTGACCGAGGCGCTGCGCGAGTTCTGCGATTTCCGCAACCTGCTGCCGCGCGGCGTCAAGCTGGCCCCGGAAGACGTGTGGGACCGCGTGTCGTTCGTGCTGTCGCTGAAGATGACCGATCCGCAGTTCAGCGGCCAGACCAAGGAACGCCTGTCCTCGCGCCAGGCCGCCGGTTTCGTCGAAGGCGCCGCGCACGACGCCTTCAGCCTGCTGCTGAACCAGAACGTGGAGCTGGGCGAGAAGATCGCGCAGATCGCCATCGAGCGCGCCAGCGCGCGCCTGAAGACCGAAAAGCTGGTCGTCCGCAAGAAGGTCACCCAGGGCCCGGCCCTGCCCGGCAAGCTGGCCGACTGCATCAGCCAGGACCTGTCGCGCACCGAACTGTTCCTGGTGGAAGGTGACTCGGCAGGCGGCAGCGCCAAGCAGGCGCGCGACAAGGACTTCCAGGCGATCCTGCCGCTGCGCGGCAAGATCCTCAACACCTGGGAAGTGTCGTCCAACAGCGTGCTGGCCTCCGAAGAAGTGCACAACCTGGCCGTGGCCATCGGCTGCGACCCGGGCAAGGAAGACATCGCCGGCCTGCGTTACGGCAAGGTGGTCATCCTCGCCGACGCCGACTCGGACGGCCTGCACATCGCCACCCTGCTGACCGCGCTGTTCCTGAAGCACTTCCCGGCGCTGGTCGATGCCGGCCATGTGTTCGTGGCGATGCCGCCGCTGTTCCGCATCGACGTGGGCAAGCAGGTGTTCTACGCCCTGGACGAGGAAGAGAAGCGCTCGATCCTGGACAAGATCGAACGCGAGAAGATCAAGGGCGCCGTCAATGTCACCCGCTTCAAGGGCCTGGGCGAGATGAATCCGCCGCAGCTGCGCGAGTCGACCATCCACCCCGATACGCGCCGCCTGGTGCAGCTGACGGTGGATGACGGCGAGCAGACCCGTTCGCTGATGGACATGCTGCTGGCCAAGAAGCGTGCGTCTGACCGCAAGGGCTGGCTGGAGAGCAAGGGCGACCTGGCCTCCCTGGAAGCCTGACGCCATCCTCTGGTAGTGGGGGGGGGGGGGGGGGGGGGGGGGGGGGGGGGGGGGGGGGG
>NZ_JACVTT010000124.1:0-10188 GCF_016624665.1 Stenotrophomonas sp. S39
GGGGGGGGGGGGCGGCCGGGGCCGGGGCGCCGCGGTGGCGCAGGCCGATCACCAGCGCCACGCCGGCGATCACCACCAGCAGGGCGATGCGGATGCGCCAGGCCCAGCCGCGGCCACTGCCCGAGGTCTCGGCGGTATCGCGGAAGGCGAACTCGGCCGTGGGGTGGTCGCGGCGGGTGGTGTCGAGCAGGCGTGCGTCGCGCAGGATCTCGCGCGCACGCGGCTGGTCATCGGCACGCACGATCCAGACCGCCGGATAGCCCTGGCTGTTGCCCAGGTCGGTATAGCTGAACTGGCCACGGCGGCGGGTCTTGTACGAGCGGCCGTTGGTCACCTTCACTTCGATGTCGTGGCTGCGCAGCAGCTCGGCCACGCCCTCGACGGTTTCCACGCGTTGGCTGCTGAAAATCTGGCGCATTGCTTACTCCTTGGCCGGCACGGCGGCGGCGGCATCCTGGTCCGGCACCACGCGGATCAGGCCTTCCTGGGCGGTGCTGGCCACCAGCACGCCATCACGGGTGAAGAACTGGCCGCGGGCCAGGCCGCGCGAATCCTGCGCGCTGGGGCTGTCCAGCGAGTACAGCAGCCAGTCGTCGGCGCGGAACGGGCGGTGGAACCAGATCGCGTGGTCGAGCGAGGCCATCTGCACGTGCGGGTGGTAGTAGCTGATGCCGTGCGGGAAGGTGGCCGTGCCCAGCAGGTGGAAATCCGAGGCATAGGCCAGCAGGGCCTGGTGCAGCTCGGGCGCATCGCCCACCGGTTCGCTCAGGCGCAGCCAGACCTGGTGGTAAGGCGGGCGCTTGGGCGGGTTCAGTTCGTCGCGCGGGTACACGTGGCGGAACTCGAACGGGCCACCACGCGAGAGCCAGCGCTGCACCTTGATCGGCAGCCGCTCCAGCACCTCGGCCGGCAGCGGGCGGTTCGGCTCGATGTCCTCCGGCTGCGGCACCTCGGGCATCTTGTGCTGGTGCTGGGCACCGGTTTCGGCCTGCTGGAACGAGGCCGCGCAGAAGAAGATCACCTTGCCGTGCTGGATCGCGGTGACCCGGCGCACGGAGAAGCTGCCGCCATCACGGGTGCGGTCCACGTCATAGACGATCGGGTGGTCGATGTTGCCGGCACGCAGGAAATAGGCGTGCAGCGAATGCACGTGGCGGCCGTTGTCGACCGTGGCCTGTGCCGCCGCCAGCGCCTGGCCCAGCACCTGGCCGCCAAACACGTACTTGGTGCCGATGTCGCGGCTCTGCCCGCGGAACAGGTTGCCCTCCAGCCGCTCCAGGGTGAGCAGGTCGATCAGCTCGGAGACGACGGGTTCGGGCGTGTCGTTCAAGGGGGCGGCCACAGCAATGAAGAAGGCTCGATTATACCGGTCAGGGGTGGCCCATCATCGGTAGTGCCGGCCGCTGGCCGGCAGCCTCGTGATCCTCTGGGGTGCCTGCGGCTGCCGGCCAGCGGCCGGCACTACCGTTTACTTGCCCAGCCGGGCCACCAGCGCCTGCAGGGCGTTCTGCGCATCCGGCGCGAACCAGGCTTCGACGAAGCGGTCCAGCTGGATCAGGTCCGGGTGCAGCGCCTCGTGCAGGTCGGCACGGGCGATGGCGCGGGTCAGCAGCATCGGCTGGCGCGGCTGCCTGAGCAGGTGCTGCAGCCAGGCGATGGCGCGTGCCACCACCAGGTCGCCCTCGGCCAGTTCATCCACCAGGCCGATCTGCAGCGCCTGTTCGGCCGGCACCAGCGCGCCGGTGCTGAGCAGGATGCCGGAGCGGTGCACGCCCACGGCGCGGCGCAGCAGGCGCTGGATGCCTTCCGGCGCCACCAGGCCCACCTGCACCTCGTTGAGGCCGATGGCATACGGGCGGGCCGGGTCGGCGCTGCGCGCCATCACCCGGTAATCGCAGCACAGCGCCAGCACGCAGCCGCCGGCCGGCGCATGGCCGGTGAGTGCCGCCACCACCGGGATGCGGCTCTCGGCCACCGTACGCACCGCGCCGAAGAAGGCGTTCCAGCTGTCCAGCAGCTTGTGCTTGTCATCGCCGTGGGAGAGCAGGTGCGGCACGTCCATGCCGCCGGTGAAGATGCGCTCGCTGCCCGACAGCACGATGCCGTGCACGTCCTCGGCCATGGCCAGTTCGACGGCGTGGATCAGCTGGCGGCACAGTTCGGTGTCCAGTGCATTGACCGGTGGCCGCGCCAGGCGCAGTTCGCGGATGGGGCCATGGTTGATCACCTCGATGAGCGTCGTCATGCTGCGGTCTCGTTGCGGACAGGAATCTGAGGCGATGATAACCAAACCATTCGTTGGCGTATTGTGGCTGCTGTGTGCGGGCGCAGCATCGGCGGCGAGCGCCGTGCCAGCCTGCGTCACCGTGCAGCAGGGCTGGGCACGCCTGCCGCCCAACCCGGCCATGCCGATGACCGCCGGCTACGGCGTGATCCACAACGGCTGCGCGAAAGCGGTGGCCATCACCGGTGCACGCAGTGCCCGCTTCGCTGACGTGTCGCTGCACGAAACCACGATCGTCGATGGGGTCAGCCGCATGCGTGCGGTCGAGCGCCTGCCGCTGGCGCCGGGCGCCCGCGCCGAGCTCAAGCCCGGTGGCCTGCACCTGATGCTGATGGAGGGCAAGGGCGCGTTGAAGGAAGGCGAGGCCGTGCCGCTGCAGCTGCAGCTGGAGGGCGGTGGCGAAGCCAGCGCGACGTTGGCGGTGCGCAAGGCTGCGCCGTAAGGGGATGGTGGTGCCGGCCGCCGTAGAGTCGAGCTTGCTCGACTGCTCCGGCCAACAGCAGTCGAGCAAGCTCGACGCTACGAAGCGCAGGCGACACACCCGGTAGCGCCGGGCCATGCCCGGCGGCGTCTTACGACCAGTCGAACGTAAACAGGACCGTGCGGCTGTGCGGTTCGTAGAACATCACGATCGCATCGGCACCGGCCGCGACCCAGTGGCTGGCCGGCACGCTGGCCACATGGAAGAACGCATGGCCGTCGCGGGTCAGCTGCAGGCCATCGTCGGGCAGGTGGCTGCTGTCATTGCGGAACCGCAGGCTGCCACGCTGCCGGTAGCCGGCCAGATCCTGCAGCTGGAATGCCGCAGGCAGCGGGGCGTAGTCGGACCAGTTGCCAAACCAGATCGGGCCGCCCAGTTGCTGCAGCCATGCCTGTTCGTCCAGTTCGCCCTCGCCGTAGCGCGAGCAGCTGGCCAGGCGCCCATGCTGCAGGAAATGCGCACGCGCCTTGGCATGGCTCTCGCGCATTTCGACGATGTGGGCGCGGGCCTCTTCTCCCTCCACCGCCTCGCCCAGGAAATAGTCCTGGGTGCCCAGGAAGCGCATTTCGTTGGCCGCGGTCAGCTCGAAGGCGATCCAGTTGATGCCGGTGAACGCGTTGTGGTGCGCGGTGGTGTCGTCACCGATACAGCCTTCATAGGGTTCGATCGGGCACAGCAGGGTTGCCATCTGCCAGGCCAGCTCCGGGCGCAGCTCGCCCAGGTCGATCTTCAGCAGCGGCAGCAGGTGCTGGCCGAGCCAGGCCTGGTCGGCGGGGAAAACGTCGGCGGGGAAGGGGACCATGCCGGGCAGCAGGTCGTGCAGATCGGTGTGGTGGATCATGTCAGTCCCTTGGAGCGGGTTGGCAATGCCGGCCAGCGGCCGGCACTACCAGGCTGGCTTACGTCCAGTCGTACGAGAACAGCACTGTGCGGCTTACCGGTTCGTACAGCATCACGATGGCATCGGCGCCGGTGGCGCACCAGTTGTAGCCGGCCACTTCGGCCACGGCGAAGAAGCGGTGGCCATCACGGGAGATGAGTACCCGCTCGGCCTCGTCCGGGGCATGGCGGTCGTAGGCGGCGGGGGTGAACTCCAGCGCGAATGCCGCGGGAATGGGCGAGGTTTCGACCCAGTTGCCGGTGGAAATCTGACCACCCAGCGTATCCAGATAATCGCGCTCGCTGGGCTCGCCCTTGCCGAAGCGCGAGTAGCAGGCCAACCGGCCATGGGCGGCGTGGTAGTCACGCGCTTTGGCATAGCTGTCGCGCATCTGTGCGATGTGCTCCTGCGCATGCTTGTCATTGCCCGGGTCACCGATGAAATAGCCCTCGTTGCCGAGGAAGCGCATCTGGTTGTCGGCGCTCAGTTCGAAGGCGATCCAGTTGGTGCCGGTGAAGTCGTTGTGTTGCGCTTCCGTCGTCTCGCCGATGCAGCCGTCGTACGGCTCGATCGGGCACAGCATCGTTGCCACCTGGCCTGCCAGCTCCGGGCGCAGCACGCCCAGGTCGATCTTCAGCAGCGGCAGCAGGTGCTGGCCGAGCCAGGCCTGGTCGGCGGGGAAGACGTCGGTGGGGAAGGGGACCATGCCGGGCAGCAGGTCGCGCAGTTCGGTGCGGTGGATCATGTCAGTCCTTTGAACAGGGCGGGTAGAGTCGAGCTTGCTCGACTGATCCGGCAAACAGCAGTCGAGCAAGCTCGACTCTACGAGGTGCAGGGTCAGGCATGCCGGCCAGCGGCCGGCACTACCTTCAGGTAGAGGCGTTGCGGATCGCGTCCGGCAGCGGCGCGCTCTTGCCGGTCTGGGTGTCCATCCAGACCACCACCACGTTGCCATCCGAGTACAGCTTCGCATCATCCTGCTGGTCGACGATGCGGTGGCCGATGGTCACGCTGCTGTTGCCCAGGCGTTCGACGAACAGCTCTACCAGGATGTCGTTGGGCCACACGATCGGCAGGCGGTAGTTGACGTTGGTCGCGGCCACCACCGGTGCGATGCGGTCGGTCATCGACACGCCTTCCACGCCCAGCATCCAGCGCACGCGCGCTTCTTCCAGGTAGGAAATGTACTTGGCGTTGTTGACGTGGCCCATGCTGTCCATGTCACGCCAGCGCACGCTGATCGGGATGCGGGCCAGGATCTTGTGTTCGCTGCTCATCAGGCGTCCTTCTTCTTCGTCGTGCTCTTGCTGGCCTTGCCGGTGCTCTTGGCGGCCACGGCCTTCTTCGCCACCTTGGCGGGTTTTTCAGGCTTCACCTTGCGCGGCGGGCGGGCGTCGGGCTTGTTGGCCACGGCGGCCGGTCGTTCCGGGCGCGCGCTGGTGGAGGGCAGCATGCGGGCCAGGAACTGGCCGGTGTACGACTGCGGGCAGGCCGCCACGTCTTCCGGCGTGCCGGTCACCAGGATGGTGCCACCGCGGTGGCCGCCTTCCGGGCCCAGGTCGACGATCCAGTCGGCGGTCTTGATGACGTCCAGGTTGTGCTCGATCACCACCACCGTGTTGCCTTCGTCGCGCAGCTTGTGCAGCACGCCCAGCAGCGCTTCGATGTCGTGGAAGTGCAGGCCGGTGGTCGGCTCGTCGAGGATGTACAGGGTGCGGCCGGTATCGCGGCGCGACAGTTCCTTGGACAGCTTCACGCGCTGCGCTTCACCACCGGACAGCGTGGTCGCGCTCTGGCCCAGCTTGATGTAGCTCAGGCCCACGTCCACCAGCGTTTCCAGCTTGCGGGCGATGGACGGCACCGGCTCGAACAGCTTCAGTGCATCCTCGACGGTCATTTCCAGCACGTCGTTGATGTTGTAGCCCTTGTACAGGATCTCCAGCGTCTCGCGGTTGTAGCGCTTGCCGTGGCAGACGTCGCAGGGCACGTACACATCCGGCAGGAAGTGCATCTCGACCTTGATCAGGCCATCGCCCTGGCAGGCCTCGCAGCGCCCACCACGCACGTTGAAGCTGAAGCGGCCCGGCGAATAGCCGCGCGCACGTGCTTCGGGCACCTGCGCGAACAGCTCGCGCAGCGGCGTGAACAGGCCGGTGTAGGTGGCCGGGTTCGAGCGCGGCGTACGACCGATCGGCGACTGGTCGATGTCCACCACCTTGTCGAACAGGTCCAGGCCGTCGATCTCCTTGTACGGGGCGATCGGGTGCGAGGAGCCGTTGATCTCGTTGGCGGCCAGCGAGAACAGGGTGTCGTTGATCAGGGTCGACTTGCCCGAACCGGACACGCCGGTCACGCAGGTCAGCAGGCCTGAGGGAATCGCCAGGTCCACGCCCTTCAGGTTGTTGCCGCTGGCACCGCGCAGGTGCAGGGTCATCTTCGGGTTCGGTTTGTGCCGGCGCGCCGGGATCTCGATCGCGCGCTTGCCGGACAGGTACTGGCCGGTCAGCGAACGCGGTGCATCCAGGATGTCCTGCAGGGTGCCCTGGCCGACGATCTCGCCGCCATGCACGCCCGCGCCCGGGCCGATGTCCAGCACGTAGTCGGCCAGGCGGATCGCATCCTCGTCATGCTCGACCACGATGACCGTGTTGCCGAGGTCGCGCAGGCGGGTGAGTGTGCCCAGCAGGCGTTCGTTGTCGCGCTGGTGCAGGCCGATGGACGGCTCGTCGAGCACGTACATCACGCCGACCAGGCCGGCACCGATCTGGCTGGCCAGGCGGATGCGCTGCGCTTCGCCACCAGACAGCGTGTCGGCCTTGCGCTCCAGGGTCAGGTAATCCAGGCCGACATCGACCAGGAAGCCCAGGCGTTCGCCGATTTCCTTGACGATCTTCGAGGCGATCTCGCCGCGCCAGCCCGGCAGGCTCAGTTCGCTGAAGAACTTCAGTGCTTCGTCGATCGGGAGCACCACCAGGTCCGGCAGCGGGCGGTCGGCCACGAACACGTTGCGCGCGGCCTTGTTCAGGCGCGCACCCTTGCATTCGGGGCAGGCGTGTTCGCTGATGTACTTGCCCAGTTCTTCCTGCACCGCCGCCGATTCGGTTTCCTTGTAGCGGCGTTCCAGATTGGGAATGATGCCCTCGAAGCGGTGCTTGCGCTGGGTGCGGCCACCGGCCTCGGTGAAGTAGGTGAAAGTGATCGCATCATCGCCGCTGCCGTACAGCACGGCCTGCTGCACGTTGGCCGGCAGCGAGTTCCACGACGCATCGACGTCGAACTTGTAGTGCTTGGCCAGCGAGGCGATCAGCTGGAAGTAGTAGGCATTGCGGCGGTCCCAGCCGCGCACCGCACCGGCGGCCAGCGATAGTTCCGGGTGCACCACCACGCGCGCCGGGTCGAAGAACTCGGCCATGCCCAGGCCATCGCAGCCGGGGCAGGCGCCCATCGGCGCGTTGAAGGAGAACAGGCGCGGTTCCAGCTCGGGCAGCGAGTAATCGCAGACCGGGCAGGAATACTTGGAGGAGAACAGGGTCGGCGCGGTTTCGGCGTTGTCCAGGCTCTGCACCGAGGCCATGCCGTCGCCCAGCTTCAGCGCGGTCTCGAAGCTCTCGGCCAGGCGCTGCTTGATGTCCTCGCGCGGGCGGAAACGGTCGATCACCGCTTCGATGGTGTGCTTCTGGCGCAGCGCCAGCGGCGGCACCGCGTCGATTTCATACAGCTCGCCGTCCACCCGCACGCGCACGAAGCCCTGTGCACGCAGCTGGTCGAAGACCTGCGCATGCTCGCCCTTGCGATCGCGGATGACCGGGGCCAGCAGCATGTAGCGCTGTTCCGGGTCCAGGGTCAGCACCTGGTCGACCATCTGGCTGACGGTCTGTGCTTCCAGCGGGTAGCCATGGTCCGGGCAGCGCGGGGTGCCGACGCGGGCGTACAGCAGGCGCAGGTAGTCGTAGATCTCGGTGATCGTGCCGACGGTCGAACGCGGGTTGTGCGAGGTCGACTTCTGCTCGATCGAGATGGCCGGGGACAGGCCCTCGATGTGGTCCAGGTCCGGCTTTTCCATCACGCTCAGGAACTGCCGCGCATAGGCCGACAGCGACTCGACGTAGCGGCGCTGGCCTTCTGCATAGATGGTGTCGAACGCCAGCGAGGACTTGCCCGAGCCGGACAGGCCGGTGATCACGATCAGCTTGTCGCGGGGCAGGTCGAGGTCGATGTTCTTGAGGTTGTGCGTCCGCGCGCCGCGGATGCGGATGAAATCCATCGCCATGGGGGATCCGGTTATGGGGGGCGTTGGCTGGGTGCCGGGCCAGCAGGGGGACGGCAATCGGTCAGCCTACCGAGGTGACCAGATGGGGGCAATGGGCGACAATGCCAGCCCGGTGTCTCACCCTGTGAGACAGGCCGACAGCTTTGTGTAGAGCCGAGCCAGGCTCGGCTGCCTGCACCCCGAACCGTTCAGCCGAGCATGGCTCGGCTCTACCGGGCCTCCCTGCCGGGCCGTTCAGGGGTTGACTTGACTCCGCCGCATTGATCTGCGTACAATCCCGCTCCTGTCCGCCCTCGATGGCGACAGTCCATAGACCACAATAACTACAGAGGAAGTCTGGTCATGTACGCAGTACTGGTCACCGGCGGTAAGCAATACCGCGTGGCGCAGGGCGAAAAGCTCCGCATTGAAAAGCTCGAAGTCGAAGTCGGCAGCGAGATCAAGTTCGACAACATCCTGCTGCTCGGCGACAGCGATGGCATCAAGATCGGCGACGCCCTGAGCGGCGCAGCGGTCACCGCCACCGTCCTGTCCCAGGGTCGTGCTGACAAGGTCCGGATCATCAAGTTCCGTCGCCGCAAGCACCACATGAAGCGTCAGGGTCACCGTCAGTACTACACCGAAATCGAGATCACCGGCATTGCCGGTGGCAGCAAGTAAGGAGATAGGTCATGGCACATAAAAAAGGCGTAGGCTCTTCGCGCAACGGTCGCGACTCCAACCCGAAGTACCTGGGCGTCAAGATCTTCGGTGGCCAGGCCATTGAAGCCGGCAACATCATCGTGCGCCAGCGCGGCACCCAGTTCCACCCGGGTTCGGGCGTCGGCCTCGGCCGCGACCACACCCTGTTCGCCCTCGTGGACGGCAAGGTGGAGTTCTCGGTGAAGGGCGCCAAGAAGCGCCGCACCGTCAGCGTCGTGTCGGTCGAAGCCTGATAAGGCTTGGCTGGCGGCCATGCCCCGGCATGGCCTTGCTGGTCGAATCGCACGCTGCATGAAGAGCCCCGCTTCGGCGGGGCTTTTCGTTGGAATCAGTGGTACAACGGGCACGGCCCGACATTCAAGCAAGGCGGCGGCACGCAGGCCGCGCCCATCGCAGGCATCGAAACAATGAAACTGGTAGACGAAGCAGAAATCGAAGTGTTCGCCGGCAACGGCGGCAACGGCTGCATTGGCTTCCGTCGCGAGAAGTTCATTCCGCTCGGCGGCCCGGACGGCGGCGACGGCGGTGCGGGCGGCAGCGTGTACATCCGCGCCGACGAAAACCTGAACACCCTGGTCGACTTCCGCCATGACCGCATCTTCAAGGCGCAGCGCGGCGAGAACGGCATGGGCCGCCAGGCCTATGGCAAGGGTGGCGAAGACCTGACCATCACCGTGCCGGTCGGCACCGTGATCATCAACGTGGCCACCGACGAAATCATCGGCGACCTGACCCAGCACGGCGACCGCCTGCTGGTGGCGCAGGGCGGCCGTGGTGGCCTGGGCAACATGCACTTCAAGAGCTCGACCAACCGCTCGCCGCGCCAGGCGCTGCCGGGCGAGCCGGGTGAAGAGCGCACGCTGAAGCTGGAGCTGAAGCTGCTGGCCGACGTCGGCCTGCTGGGCTTCCCCAACGCCGGCAAGAGCACCCTGATCCGTGCCGTTTCGGCGGCAACGCCTAAAGTGGCCGATTACCCGTTCACCACGCTGTACCCGAACCTGGGTGTGGTGAAGGTCGAGAACTACCGCAGCTTCGTCATCGCCGACATCCCGGGCCTGATCGAGGGCGCGGCCGACGGTGCCGGCCTGGGCGCGCAGTTCCTGCGCCACCTGCAGCGCACCCGCCTGCTGCTGCACCTGGTGGATATCTCCCCCATGGAAGGCGGCGTGGAAGGCATTTCCCCGGTCGAGCAGGTGCGTGCCATCGAGCGCGAACTGGAAAAGCACGACCCGGAGCTGCTGCAGAAGCCGCGCTGGCTGGTGCTGAACAAGGCCGACCTGATGTTCGAGGACGAGGCCAAGGCCGCGGCCGAGCAGATCGTCGCCGAGCTGGGCTGGAAGGAGCCGTGGTTCCTGGTGTCGGCGCTGGGCCGCGAAGGCACCTTCCCGATCATGAGCCGGGTCATGGCGTTCTTCGATCGCCAGAAGGAAGACGAACTGGAAGCCCGCAACGCGCTGTGATGGTGTTGTGGTTCCGCACGAAAAACCCGGCTTCGGCCGGGTTTTTCATTTTCCGGTAGCGCCGGGGGGGGGGGGGGGGGGGGGGGGGGGGGGGGGGGGGGGGGGGGGGGG
>NZ_JACVTT010000125.1:0-9917 GCF_016624665.1 Stenotrophomonas sp. S39
CCTGTGGGGGTGGGGTGGCCGGGGGGGGGGGGGGGGCCCCCCCCCCCCCCCCCCCCCCCCACCGCCATCCTGCCTGGAGATGAAACGTGATCGTGATGGTCTATGGCTTTACGGGCCGCTATGCAGGCGCGTCCGAACTCCAATGGAATGCGCCGGAAGCAGGTGCGTTGCATAGAGCCATGCTGTTCCTTCGGCAGGACGAAGAGCGCGATGCCTTCGACCTGGCCCAGGCCGAATGCGCACGATTCGGCTTTGATGAGATCACCGACCTGCGCTGCGGCCGCTTGCAGGTGGATGTGCTGGACACCGATGCCTACCGTGGCTTCGCCGGGTTCTACGAAGAGGCTCTGAGCAAGGGCTCCGCCCTGCTCTACTACCCGCACTGATTCCAGTAGTGCCAGGCCATGCCTGGCAGGGCTTCCCCACATCACCCTCGCGGCGATGTCCCGCGCTGCGGCCCGAGCAACGCCAGCAGCACATAGACCACGATCGAAGCGACCGTACCCAGCAGCGCAGGCCCACCGAAGGCCCAGGCCGCCCGGCCCTGCTGCCGCGCCCACTGTCCAAGATGCCAGGCCGCACCCAGGTTGATCACCCACGCAAGGGCGAACACCGGCCACTGCGCCATGCCGACGACGCGCAGCAGCGGCAAGGCCAGCAGTGCGGCAACGATGGCCGCGACCAGGAAGGTCAGGGCAGAGCGGGAATGGCGGGGCGCGGGTGCAGTTTCCAGTTCCATGGACAGTCTTCCCTGTGGGCCTGATGCCACCATTGTGGAACGCCGCACCATGCTCGGCAAACGCCCCCCCTGGTGCGGGGCGAGGCGCAGCACTAGGACCCGCGCAACCAGAGATGGACCAGGAATGCTGGCACTGGCCCCAGCATGGCGAAGCCGCCCAGCAACCACGCCCGGCGCCCCTGCAATCGCGCACGCTGGTACAGATGCCAAGCTGCGCCCCAGCTGCCCACCCATGCCAGCAGCGGTGCGGGGCTGTCGTCGATATCGAAGCCGAATGCAAGCGTCAGCCCGATCACCATCGACAGCGCCACGCCGGTTGCCAGCCAGATGGCCGCCCGCCGTTCGTGGTGGGCGGCAGCGCGTGCCATCGAGTCCATGCCGGAGACCCTGCTCACCCCTGCGCGAAGTCCTTCAGGATCTCGCCCACGCCACTGGCGGAAATCTCGAAGCCGAGCGTCGTACCGGGATTGACCACCACGCCGTAGCCACCCGGCACGCGGCGCAGCACGTCCAGCATCAGCCAGCGGATCTGGTGCGGGGCCTGCTGGGAATGGAGGCCGACCCGCGCCGGATCGGTGAAAACGGCCACGTGCAGGGTGCCCTGCTTGTCGAACAGCAGCGGGTCGAAACCGCTGCCGTCAGGGGTGACCAGGCTGCCGGTCAGCAGCACCACCTCCGACGCCACGAAGGCTTCCATGAAGGCGCGGATCGGCACGGCCCCGTCCATGGCGGCCTTCAGCAGGGTTTCGATCGGGGTCTGCGGGGCGAGGTCGGTCATGGCGGTACGGCGGGGAGGTAGGGACGCCTATTGTAGAGCCGAGCCCACGCTCGGCTGCCTCTGCCCCCCGAAGCAGCCGAGCATAGGCTCGGCTCTACCGGATTCCAGCCAGGCATGGCCTGGCTCTACTGGGGCTGGGCGTTCAGCGCGGGCGACGACCGCCAGTACCGGTGAACCAGTGCAGCCAGCAGCATGCCCGCGGCCCACGCCATCAGCACGCTGCCGCCGCCCTGCAGCGCATCCATCGCGGCCAGTCCCGCAACCAGCGCCAGCAGGGCCGCCACCAGCATTACAGCCACACCCGTGCCGCGTGCGCTGGCCAGGCGCAGGGCCAGCAGCATCAGCGGGAACGCCACCAGGGAGGCGCCGAGGCCGAACACCACCAGCGCATCCCACAGGTACACATTGAAGCTGCGCGGCATCGCGATGGCGGCGGTACGCGCCAGCCACGGAAAGGTCACGACGGCGATCAGGCCACCGGTGGCCGCGCCAGCACAGAGTGGAATCAGTAAACGTCGCATCATTCAGCCCATCCTTGCCGAAGTACCGGCCGCTGGCCGGCAGTTGCATCTGCCAATGATCTGGAGCTGCCGGCCAGTGGCCGGCCCTACCGCTTCAACCGCTGGTCCCGCGCCTGCTGGTCAGCCACTGCCTTGTCCAGCTCGGCCTGCAGGGCCGGCTGCTGCACCGGCGCATCCAGCACGTACACCTTCACGCCGTGCGCCGGCACCTCCACCTTCAGCGAGCGCTTCACCTTCAGTTCGGTGCCACCCAGCGCATCACGCCAGGTGCCCGCCTGCAGGTACCGCGCCACCTCGATGCTGCGCACTGTATCACCCTTGTTCAGCAGCACCAGCGCGGTCTGCGCCACGTCACCGTGCTGCAGTACGCGGAAGAACACCGCCTCGTCGCCCTGCAGGCGCTCGTTCACCTGCAGGCCGCGCTGCAGGGCCGGGGTGGCTTCGCGCAGCTTGGCGATACGCTGCAGCGGCGCGAAGATCGGGCTCTGCGGTGCATCGTCCACGCGCTGCTGGCCGAAGTACGCGCGGTTGCCGGCGTGTTCGGCGCGGCCACGCATGAAGCCGGTCTCCGATCCGTAATAGACCACCGGGATGCCGCGCGCGGTGAACAGCCAGTTGTGCGCGTCGATGAAGCCGGTGTCGCTGGCCTGCAGCCGCGGCATGTCGTGGTTGTCGTAGAAGCTCATCAGCTCGTACGGGTTGGCGTACGGGCCACCGGTCAGGTGCAGCGGCTCGGCCAGCGTTTCAAACCCCTTGCCGGTGGTGCCGAAAGTCTGCTCCAGCGCGCCGCGCAGCGGGAAATCGAGCACGCTCACGTTCGCATTGGCCGGCCAGGTGTGCTCGGCGATGCTGGCCGCGTTGTAGTCGAAGGCTTCGCCGAACATGAACATGCCCGGGTGCTCGGCGCGGATGCGGTTGACGAACTCATGCCACCACGGGTGCGGCAGCCAGCCGATGGTGTCGATGCGCAGCGCATCCACGCCCTGTGCGGTCCACTGCAGGTAAGCACCCACCAGGTAATCCATCACCGCCGGGTTGTCCTGGTTGAAGTCGGACAGCTCGGCCAGGTTGCCGTCGAAGATGGAACCGTCCTTGCCGTCGACCGGACCGATGTTGTTGTAGAACGCGTGCAGCGGGTTGTGCTTCGGGTCCAGCTTCTGCGGCGGCAGGTTCTGGTGGTCGGCAATCAGCGTGCCGTCCTTGTCGAAGATCTGGCCGAACTGCGGCTGCCGCTTGGGCATGGTCCAGGCAGGCGAACCGTGGTTGCCGACGATGTCCAGCACCACTTTCAGGCCGGCATCGTGCAGGCCCTTGTTGAGGCCGGCAAAATCCAGGTCCCTGCTGGGCAGGTGTTCGTCGAGCTTGTAGAAGTTGATGCCCCAGTAGCCGTGGTAACCGGTCTTGCCGCGGTCGGTCAGCGTGCTGGTGCAGCTGATCGGCTTGCTGCCGGTGAAGGCCTCGTCCGGGTTGTCGACGATGGGCGTGATCCACACCGCACCGAAACCGAGGTTGCGGATGTACTGCGCATTGTCCAGCACACCGCGGAAATCACCACCGAGGTAGCCGATGTTGCCATCGACCTTGTCCGGGCACGGCACCGGGATGTCGAACGTGCGGTGCTTGCCGCCCTGGTCGCGGTGGTCGTTGGACGGATCGCCGTTGACGAAACGGTCGGTGACCACGAAGTACACCGCATCGCTGGCGAACGGCTCGGTGGTGCCCACATAGTCCGGGCGCGGCGCAGCCACGGCCGGACCGGCGAACAGGGCAAGGGAAACAGCAACAGCCAGCACAGCACGCATCACACCACCTCCGGACGGGACGGAAC
Organism: Stenotrophomonas sp. S39; assembly: GCF_016624665.1. NCBI lineage: Bacteria > Pseudomonadati > Pseudomonadota > Gammaproteobacteria > Lysobacterales > Lysobacteraceae > Stenotrophomonas > Stenotrophomonas sp. S39. Next base: position 3,867 of record NZ_JACVTT010000125.1, read on the forward strand.
CCGCAGTACGCACACACCGGCCACGAGCAGGCTGCAGCCGCCCAGCACCAGCACGTGGATCGGCTGGTCACCCAGCCACGCGCGCAGGGCAAAGCCGAGCGCACTGGCCGCGACCAGCTGCGGGATCACGATGAAGAAATTGAAGATGCCCATGTACACGCCCATCTTTGCCGCCGGAACGCTGTCCGACAGCAGGGCATACGGCAGGGACAGGATCGAGGCCCAGGCAAAGCCCACGCCGACCATCGACAGCAGCAGCCAGCGCGGATCATCGATGAACATCATCGAGATCAGCCCTGCCCCGCCCAGCCACAGGTTGACCAGGTGGCTCCAGCGCAGGCCGAGCGCGCGCACCATCGGCGGGATCAGCAGCGCGGCCAGTGCAGCGAAGCCGTTGTAGGCACCAAACAGCACGCCCACCCAGTTGGCGCCTTCGTTGTAGGCCGCCGACTGCGGATCGGTGGAACCAAAGTGGGTACCGGCCACGGCGGCGGTGGTGAAGATCCACATCGCAAACAGCGCGAACCACGAGAAGAACTGCACCCAGGCCAGGCGCCGCATGGTCACCGGCATCGCCCGCAGGTCGCCGACGATGGCCGCCAGCATGTGCGGGCCGGGCAACAGGCGGGCCAGCGCCAGCAGCAGGCCGTAACCCGCGCACAGGCCGGCCAGCACGTACAGCATCCTGTCGCCCTGGCGCCAGGCGATCAGCGCTGCCAGCAGCACGCCCAGGCCCAGCCACAGCGCCACCTGGCCCCACGGTGCGGGACCGCTGACGGCGGCGCCGGCGTGGTGCGCGGGCGGCTCGGCATCGTCGAAGGACGCAAGCTCGGTGGGCGAATACTCGCGCGTGCTGAACACCGTCCAGCTGATTGCCGCCAGCAGCACCACCGCGCCGAAGTAGAACGCGTAGCGCACCGAGTCGGGCACTTCACCCGGCACGGCCGTGTTGCTGACGCCGAAGTGAGTGAGGATGAAGGGCAGGAAGCTGGCGACGATGGCGCCGACGCCGATGAAGAAGCTCTGCATCGCATAGCCGGTCGGCCGCTGGCGCGGCGCCAGCTGGTCGCCGACGAACGCGCGGAACGGTTCCATCGACACGTTGATGGAGGCATCCAGCACCCACAGCGTGCCGGCCGCGATCCACAGCGTGGGCGAGTTGGGCATCACCAGCAGGGCCAGCGTGGTCAGCACCGCGCCGATCATGAAGAACGGGCGGCGTCGACCCCAGCGCGTCCAGGTACGGTCAGACAGATAGCCCACTACCGGCTGCACCAGCAGGCCGGTCAGCGGAGCGGCGATCCACAGCCCGGGCACCGCGTCCTGCGATGCCCCCAGCGTTTCGAAGATGCGGCTGGCGTTGGCGTTCTGCAGTGCAAACCCGAACTGGATGCCGAGGAAGCCGAAACACATGTTCCAGATCTGCCAGAACGACAGCTGCGGCTTGGCGGGACGACTCATCGTGCACCCTCGACCGCAGCGACGGGCGCCACCTTCAGCGCCTGCACCTGGGCCTGGTTGAGCACGCCTTCGCGCCCGCCCTTGCCGCCGGTGTAGTGTGCGAAGTGCTCCAGCGCGCTCATGTTGAAGCCTTCTTCCAGAGTGACCGTGCAGCGGCCCTTCGGCACGGCGAAGCTGGCCGCGGTCGATTCCTGCGCGGCAACGCTGTGTGGCAGGGTGACGGTCTGCCGCTGCGCCGGCTGGCCTGCGCACTGCAGGTTCAACTGCTTCACCGCCGCAGTCACGCCGGTGTTGATCGGCCCGTTCGGGTTGTTGTACTGCAGGCGCAGGCGCACGTGGCCGGCCTTGGCATTGCTGAAGCGCCACTGGCGGTCACCGCGCAGCACCTGCTGCGGGCCCACGCACAGCATCGGGCTGTGCAGCGATTCCAGTGCGCCGTCGCGGCGGGTCAGGCTGAGGCAATGCTGCAGCCCATCGTCGCCCACGCGGGCCACGCCCTTGGCCGGCTGCAGTGCCTGGCCGTCCTGCCACAGCACCTGGTCGGCGGCCACGGCCACGGTCCAGCCCTTGCCACTGCGCCTGGCCTGCGGTGCGGCAGGCGTGGCCGGTGCACGCGCATTGGCGTCGGCGCTGAACACCGCATCACGCGGCGCGGCAGCGGCCGGCACCAGCTGTACGGTGGTGGTCGCACCCCGCGTCTTCACCTTGCCGGCCACCAGCAGGCCGTCGCCCAGCTGTTTCGGCCGCTCCAGCACATAGCGCTTGCCGTTCGCCTCCAGGCTGATGCGGCGCTGCTTTCCGAACAGATCCGGCACCAGGCTGGCCGGCAGCTTGGGCTGCACGCTGCCATCGTCCTGCAGGCCGAACACGCCTTCGCTGACCATGGCCAGGTAACCGGCCACCGACCACAGCTGGCGCTCGGAGTTGACCACCGGGCCACTGAGCGCGCCTTCGTCCACGTGCACGGCCTGGGTGACCAGCTCGTAGTTCTCCATGTTGGAACCGGCCAGTGCCGCGCCCTGCATCAGCGAACGGATTTCGGCGGCGATGCGCGGGGCATCATCGAGCTTGCGCGCGGCACGCAGCGAGTAGGCGCTGACGAACGGCCAGATGGCGCGGTTGTGGTAGATCGGCTGCTGCGCTTCCTGCGGCCACACCACCGGGCTGCCGGCCGGCCCCATCGGGTAGGCGGCCAGCGCACGCTGCGCGCGCCCGGCGGGCAGCACGTCGGCGAGGATGCCCAGCGACAGGCCCAGCAGATCGACCTTGGCGTACGGCACCGGGTGCGCGGCTTCGCCGATGTAGCTCATGTACTGGCCCATGTCCTCGCGCCAGAAGCGTGCATCGATCTGCAGCGCCAGCGCGTCGGCCCAGGCCTTGTACTGTTCGCTGCGCTCGTCGCCCAGCTGCGCGGCCATCTGCTGGCCCAGGCGCAGCGCCTGGTAGTGCAGCACGTTGGTGGACAGCGCGTAGGAATCACCGATGAAGCGCACGTTCTCGCGCGTCCAGTCCGGGTAGGTCTGCTCGCGCCAGTCCAGGAAAGACGTCTCGCCGCGGTACAGGCCCATCTGCGCGTCGAACACCATCGCCCGGTCCTGCGCCAGGGTGCCCTGCAGTGCCTGCCACACCTGGTCGGCGAACGCCGGATCATCCAGCAGGTGGCGCGCGGCAAGGAACCACACCACGCGGTCGCTGCTGATCGGCCAGCTGCCACCGGAACCGGTGTCCTGGGCGACGAACAGGCCGGGGGTGTGGCCATCGCGCGCGGCCGACAGCTTGAACTGCAGCGACTGCCGGGTACGCTGCGGGTCCAGCTTGGCCAGTGCCAGATCGGCGGCGAAGCTGAGATCGCGGGTCCACACATAGGGCCAGCGCGCACCGGTCTGGAAGCAGTCGCAGGGCACCGGTCGGCCTTCGTCGAAGGACGGATCGCGGATCGCGTCCACGCGGTCCTGGTCCATTTCCTGCTGCGCCAGCGCGAACAGCGCGTCGAACATCACGCTGCCGGTCTGGCTGCGCATGGGCGCGGCGGCGATCTGCACCTCACCCTTGGGCGCATGCAGGACAAAGCTGCCCTTGGCAGCGGCTTCGGCACGCGCATGGCGGCCGTTGAATTCCAGGTCGGCCGCGTGCGCGGTCGTTCCCAGCGCTGCCCCAAGGGCAGCTGTCAGGCAAATGATCTTCAGCATCGAAGCGGCAGACCGGCTTGCGCCCGTCGACCTCCCTCCCTCTCTGCACCGTTGTGGGTCCGCGCCACCTTGGACGGTGCGCGGGCGCGGCGCCTCCCTCAAGGTGCCTTGGCCCCATGGTAGACGCGGCGCCGCAACCTGCGGCCAGTTGCATACGTATTCATCGCAGTTGCGTGAAGAGCGGCGCCCACGCTGGCTTATGGTCCGGGTCTGCCAACGGCGCCTTGGGAGGGGAAATGCCGGCTTCATCTGCTGCAATCCGCGCGATGTTCGCGCACGTGTTCGGCCTGGCCCTGCTGGGCCTGGCTGCCCTGGCCCAGGCCGCGCCACAGGTGGCCAGCGTGGAATCGCCGGGCAAGGTGCTCAAGGTCAGCCTGGTACTGGACGGTGGCACCGCGCGCTACCGCGTCGAGCGCTTCGGCGAACCCGTGGTGGCCGATTCGAAGCTGGGCTTTGAACTGCGCGATGGCCGCCTGGACCGCGATTTCGCCCTGCTCGGCCAGCAGCAGCGCAGCGTCGATGACACCTGGGAACAGCCCTGGGGCGAGCGCCGGGTCACCCGCAACCACTTCAACGAACTGACCGTGCAGCTGGCCGAAACCACCGGCAGCAAGCGCCGCCTGGACGTGGTGTTCCGCGTGTACGACGACGGCCTTGGCTTCCGTTATGTGTTCCCCGAGCAGCCCAACCTGCGCGAGGCGATCATCGATGACGAGCTGACCGAGTTCGCCATCGCCCCCGATTCAACCGCCTGGTGGATTCCGGCCGGCGAGCCGATCCACTACGAGTACCTGTACCAGCGCACGCCGCTGCGCGAAGTGCCGCTGGTGCACACGCCGATGACCCTGCGCAGCCACGACGGCCTGCACGTGGCCATCCACGAGGCCGCGCTGGTGGACTACGCCGGCATGTGGCTGCGCCGCACCGAGGGCCAGCGCCTGCGCGCGCAGCTTTCGCCCTCGGCCGAGGGCTGGAAGGTGCGCCGTGCCCTGCCGTTCGCCACGCCGTGGCGCACGCTGCAGATTGCCGACCGCGCCGGTGGCCTGGTCGAATCGGACCTGATCCTCAACCTCAACGAACCCAATGCACTGGGCGATGTGAGCTGGGTGAAACCGGCCAAGTACCTGGGCGTCTGGTGGTCGATGCACCTGGACAACGAAAGCTGGGCGACCGGCCCGAAGCACGCCGCCACCACTGCGAAGACGAAGAAGGTGATCGACTTCGCCGCCGCACATGGCTTCCGCGGCGTGCTGGTGGAAGGCTGGAATCCCGGCTGGGACGGCATGTGGGTCGGCAACGGTTACGACTTCGATTTCACCCGCGCCACGCCGGACTTCGATATCGAGGCGCTGTCCGCGTACGGCCTGAAGAAGGGCGTGCACCTGATCGGCCACCACGAAACCGGCTGCGCCATCGAGCACTACGAAGACCAGCTGGGCGCCGCGCTGGACCTGTATGCACGGCTGGGCGTGGACCAGTTCAAGACCGGCTACGTCTGCGATGACGGCCAGGTCGACCGCCGCAATCCGGCCGGCGGCCCGCTCTGGCGCGAGTGGCATGACGGCCAGTTCATGGCCCGCCACCACCTGAAGGTGGTGCAGGAAGCCGCGCGCCGGCATCTGTCGGTGAATCCGCACGAGCCGATCAAGGACACCGGCCTGCGCCGCACCTACCCCAACTGGATCTCGCGCGAAGGCGCGCGCGGCATGGAGTACAACGCCTGGGGCCAGCCGCCGAACCCGCCCGAGCACGAGGTCAACCTGGTGTTCACCCGCATGCTGGCCGGCCCGTTCGACTACACCCCCGGCATCCTCAGCCTGAAGGGCCGCCACGGCCAGGCCATTCCCAGCACGCTGGCCCGCCAGCTGGCGCTGTACGTGGTGCTGTACAGCCCGATCCAGATGGCCGCCGACCTGCCCGAGCACTACCTGCAGCACCGCGAGGCGTTCCGCTTCATCGAGGACGTGGCGGTGGACTGGGAGCAGAGCCGCGTGCTGGATGGCGAAGTGGGCGACTACGTGACGATCGTGCGCCGCGACCGCAACAGCCGTGACTGGTTCCTGGGCAGCATCACCGATGAACACGGCCGCGTGCTGCCGGTGTCGCTGGGCTTCCTGGAACCGGGCGTGCGCTACCGCGCAGAGATCTACCGCGACGGCGACGGTGCGGATTTCCGCAGCAATCCGTTCGCGTTCAAGCGCGAGACCCGCGAGGTGACCAGCACCGATGCACTGACCCTGGTGCTGGCACCGGGCGGTGGCGAGGCGATCCGTTTCACCCCGCTCTGAATGACGGACCGATGGAAATGCAGCCGAGCATGGGCTCGGCTCTACACGGTAGCGGCCCCGCCCCCCCGCGGGGGGGGGGGGGGGGCGGGCGGGGGGGGGGGGGGGGGGTGGGT
>NZ_JACVTT010000126.1:0-9430 GCF_016624665.1 Stenotrophomonas sp. S39
GGGTGGGTCCGGTTGAGGGGGTGTGAGCGGCATGGATGCCGCGACCAAGCCTACATGGACGTATTTACGGCGTCCCCCTCAACCGGACCCACCCCGCCATCCCACGGAAAGCCAGCTTTTGAAGTTGACGTTGATTCTGCGGGTGCAGGGCTGCAAGCCCTGCCGGAACCCTCACCCCGCCGGGGTAGCAGCACCGTTCAAGTAATCCAGGCTCACCTGCATCAGCGCGCGGAACCCGACGTCCAACGCCTTCTCATCCAACAGGAACTTCGGCGAGTGGTTCGCCGGCGCCGTCGCCGGGTCGATGCCCACGCTGGTCGAACCCACGAAGAAGAACATGCCCGGCACTTCCTTCGCGTACAGCGAGAAATCCTCCGCGCCCATCTGCAGCGGCGGCTCGTACACGTTGTCCTTGCCCACCACCGCCTGCAGGCTCGGCAGCATCTTCGCGGTCAGCGCCGGGTCGTTCACCGTGGCCGGGTTGCCCTCCGCTTCGTAGATGTCGGTCACCGCCTTGGCACCGTGCGCGGCCGCGGTGTGCTCGGCCACGTTGCGCAGGTCGGCGAAGATCTGCTGGCGCATGCCCTCGTCGAAGGTGCGGATGGTGCCGACCATCTCCACTTCATCCGGAATGATGTTGTAGCGGATGCCGCCGTTGATCGCGCCGAAGGTCAGTACCGCCGGCTGCTTGGACAGGTTGGTGCGACGGCTGATGATGGTCTGCGCGGTGCCGATCAGGTCGGCAGTGGCCACGATCGGGTCCACGCCGTTCCACGGTGCCGAGCCGTGGGTCTGGCGGCCGATCACCTTGATGCCGAAACGATCCGACGCTGCCATCAGCGGGCCGCCGCGCACCGCGATCTGGCCCGCCTGCACGCTGGAGAACACATGCAGGCCGAACACCGCTTCCGGCTTGAAGTCGGCGAACAGGCCTTCCTTCAGCATCAGCGCCGCACCGCCCTCTTCCGGCGGCGGCGCGCCTTCCTCGGAGGGCTGGAAGATCAGCATCACCTGGCCGGGCAGGTCCTTCTTCATCGCCACCAGCGCCTGCGCCACGCCCAGCAGGGTGGCGGTGTGCGCATCGTGGCCGCAGGCATGCATCACGCCCACGGTCTGCCCGCGGTATTGCGCGGTGGCCTTGGATGCGAACGGCAGGCCGGTCTGCTCGGTCACCGGCAGCGCGTCCATGTCCGCGCGCAGGGCGATCTTCGGGCCCGGCTTGCCGCCTTCGATGATCGCCACTACGCCGTGGTGGGCGATGCCGGTCTTCGGCTTCAGGCCCATCGCACGCAGGCGCTTGGCGACCTCGGCCGAGGTGCGCTCCTCGCGGTTGGAAAGTTCCGGGTGCTGGTGGAAATCACGGCGCCACTCCACCACCTGGGCCTGCAGGCGCTGCGCGGCGGCGGTCACCTCCGGGCGCTCGGCCTGCTGGGCGTGGGCAAGGGCCGGCAGGGCCAGCAGCAGGGCGGACAGCAGCAGCGAACGGCGCATCGGGGTCTCCACGGAAGGGGTCTGCACCTGAATGTAGGCCAACACCGCCGCTACGGGAACCTCCTTCGCTGCGCCCGGTCTTAGCGCCCGTCCCATACGTCATGCAGGAAACGTAGCGGGCCACAGGTATGCTTTGCGCATTGCCACCCGGGGTCCGCCCCGACCAGCCCTCTTGGAGTCCTTGAATGTCACGTGTTTGGAAGATCGTGCTGCTGGTCGTGGCAGTGCTGGTGCTGGCGGTGGTGGGCGTGCGCGTCCTCGGTGGCGGCAAGGACAAGGCCGGTGGCCAGGCCGCAGGTGCGCGCCAGGGCGGTGAGGATCCCGATGCCGGCCCGGTGCCGGTGACCGTGGTCGATGCCAAGCGCCAGGACGTGCCGGTGTATGCCAGCGCGCTGGGCACGGTGACCGCGATGAACACGGTGACGGTGAGCCCGCAGGTCGGCGGCCAGCTGATGAGCCTCAATTTCCGCGAGGGCCAGGAAGTGAAGCAGGGTGACCTGCTGGCACAGATCGACCCGCGCAGCGCCCAGGCCAGCTACGACCAGGCCGTGGCCGCCAAGCGCCAGAACGAGGCGCTGCTGGCTACCGCCCGCTCCAACTACCAGCGCTCCAACGCGCCGGAGTACCGCCAGTTCGTCGCCAAGACCGATCTGGATACACAGCGAAACCAAGTGTCACAGTACGAAAGCGCCGTGGCCGCCAACGAAGCCAGCGCGCGTGCCGCGCAGGTGCAGCTGCAGTACACCCGCATCACCGCGCCGATCTCGGGCATCGCCGGCATCCGCGCGGTCGACGCCGGCAACGTGGTCAGCGCCGGTACCGCGCTGGTCACCCTCACCCAGATCCATCCGATCCACGTGCTGTTCAACCTGCCCGAGCGCCAGCTCGGCGACGTGCGCCAGGCACAGAACGCCGGTGCCGTGCCGGTCGCCGCGCTGGACCGCGCCGATTCGCACGTGCTGTCCGGTGACGGCAAGCTGGACGTGGTCGACAACCTGATCAGCGCCGACAGCGGCACCTTCAAGGCCCGCGCGATCTTCGACAACACCGACAACGGCCTGTGGCCGGGCCAGTTCGTCAACGTGCGCATGCAGCTGCGCACGATCGGCGGCGGCGTGGTCATCCCCACCCAGGCGGTGCTGCGTGGCCCGGACGGCGAGTACGTGTATGTCGTGCAGGGCGACAACACGGTGAAGATGCAGACCGTGCGCAGCGGCGTGGAAGTGGGCGACAGCCAGGTGCAGATCGCCGAAGGCCTGAAAGGCGGCGAGCGCGTGGTCAGCGAAGGTCAGTTCCGCCTGAAGCCAGGCAGCAAGGTGACCGCGCTGAAGCCGGGCGAGACGCCGGCGGCACCGACCGAGGCCGAACTGAAGGCCGCTGAACAGAAGAGTGGCGGCAGTGGCCGTCGTGGTGGTGGCCCGCGCTGAGCGCAGGCCACCCTTTCCTTTCGCGCCGGCCTCGTAGCCGGCGCTGCCATTGAAGCGCCAGCAAGGATCAGTCCGTGGGCTTTTCGACGATCTTCATCCGCCGTCCCATCGCTACCTCGCTGTTGATGGCGGGCCTGTTGCTGCTGGGCATCCTCGGTTACCGCAAGCTGCCGGTGTCGGCGCTGCCGGAAATCGATGCGCCCAGCCTGGTGGTCACCACCCAGTACCCGGGTGCCAACGCGACCACCATGGCCTCGCTGGTGACCACGCCGCTGGAGCGCCAGTTCGGGCAGATCTCCGGGCTGGAACTGATGACCTCCGATTCCTCGGCGGGGTTGTCAACGATCATCCTGCAGTTCTCGATGGACCGCGACATCGACATCGCCGCACAGGACGTGCAGGCGGCGATCCGCCAGGCCACCCTGCCCTCCTCGCTGCCCTACCAGCCGGTCTACAACCGGGTGAACCCGGCCGATGCGGCCATCGTCACCCTCAAGCTGACCTCGGACACGCGCCCGCTGCGTGACGTCAACAACTACGCCGACTCGATCCTCGCCCAGCGCCTGTCGCAGGTGCAGGGCGTGGGCCTGGTGTCGATCGCCGGCAACGTGCGCCCGGCCGTGCGCATCCAGGTCAACCCGGCGCAGCTGTCGAACATGGGCCTGACCATGGAGGAGCTGCGCAGCGCGCTCACCCAGGCCAACGTCAATGCGCCGAAGGGTTCGTTGAACGGCAAGACCCAGTCCTACAGCATCGGCACCAACGACCAGCTGGCCAGCGCCGCCGAGTACCGCGACACCATCATCAGCTACAAGAACGGCCGCCCGGTGCGGCTGTCCGACGTGGCCGACGTGATCGACGGCGTGGAGAACGACCAGCTGGCCGCCTGGGCCGATGGCAAGCCGGCCGTGCTGCTGGAAGTGCGCCGCCAGCCGGGCGCCAACATCGTGCAGACCGTCGAGCGCATCCGCGCCATCCTGCCGCAGCTGCAGGGCGTGCTGCCGGCCGACGTGCACCTGGAAATCTTCAACGACCGCACCGAGACCATCCGCGCCTCGGTGCACGAAGTGCAGTTCACCCTGATCCTCACCATCGGCCTGGTGGTGGCGGTCATCTTCGTGTTCCTGCGCCGGTTCTGGGCCACCATCATTCCCTCGGTGGCGGTGCCGCTGTCGCTGGCCGGCACCTTCGCGGTGATGGCCTTCACCGGCATGTCGCTGGACAACCTTTCGCTGATGGCGCTGGTGGTGGCCACCGGCTTCGTGGTCGACGATGCGATCGTGATGATCGAGAACATCGTCCGCTACATCGAGCAGGGCAAGAGTGGCAAGGAAGCGGCCGAGATCGGCGCGCGCCAGATCGGCTTCACCGTGCTGTCGCTGACCGTCTCGCTGGTGGCGGTGTTCCTGCCGCTGCTGCTGATGCCCGGCGTCACCGGCCGCCTGTTCCACGAGTTCGCGTGGGTGCTGAGCATCGCCGTCGTGCTGTCGATGCTGATCTCGCTGACGCTGACCCCGATGATGTGCGCCTACCTGCTCAAGCCCGATGCCCTGCCCGAGGGCGAGGACGCGCATGAGCGCGCCGCGGCGGCCGGCAAGCAGAACCTGTGGACGCGCACCGTGGGCCTGTACGAGCGCAGCCTGGACTGGGTGCTGGGCCACCAGCGCCTGACCCTGGCCGTGGCCGGCGCCGCACTGGTGCTCACCGTGCTGCTGTACGTGCTGATTCCCAAGGGCCTGCTGCCCGAACAGGACACCGGCCTGATCACCGGCGTGGTCCAGGCCGACCAGAACATCGCCTTCCCGCAGATGGAGCAGCGCACCAGGCAGGTGGCCGAAGCGCTGCGCCAGGATCCGGACGTGACCGGCGTGTCGGCCTTCATCGGCGCCGGCAGCATGAACCCCACGCTCAACCAGGGCCAGCTGTCGATCGTGCTGAAGGAACGCGGCGAGCGTGACGGCCTGGATGAGATCCTGCCGCGCCTGCAGAAGGCCGTGGCCGGCATCCCCGGCGTGGCGCTGTACCTCAAGCCCGTGCAGGACGTGACCCTGGATACCCGCGTGGCCGCCACCGAGTACCAGTACTCGCTGTCAGACGTGGATTCGGCCACCGTGGCCACCCAGGCCACGCGCCTGACCGAGGCGCTGCGCAAGCGCCCGGAACTGGCCGACGTGGACAACAACCTGTCCAACCAGGGCCGCGCCCTGGAACTGAACATCGACCGCGACAAGGCCAGCGTGCTGGGCGTGCCGATGCAGACCATCGATGACACGCTCTACGATGCGTTCGGCCAGCGCCAGATCTCGACCATCTTCACCGAGCTCAACCAGTACCGCGTCGTGCTGGAAGTCGCGCCCGAGTTCCGCACCAGCACCGCGCTGATGGAACAGCTGGCCGTGGCCTCCAACGGTGCAGGCGCCCTCACCGGCACCAACGCCACCAGCTTCGGCCAGGTCACCTCGTCCAACTCGTCCACTGCCACCGGCATCGGCGCGCAGAACACCGGCATCACCGTCGGTGCGGGCAACATCATCCCGCTGTCGGCGCTGGCCGAAGGCAAGGTCACCAGCGCGCCGCTGGTGGTCAGCCACCAGCAGCAGCTGCCGGCAGTGACGGTGTCCTTCAACATCGCCCCGGGCTATTCGCTGTCCGATGCGGTCAAGGCCATCCAGGAAACCAAGGACAGCCTGGACATGCCGGCCCACCTGCATGCCGAGTTCATCGGCAAGGCGGCCGAATTCACCGGCAGCCAGACCGACGTGGTGTGGCTGCTGCTGGCCTCGCTGGTGGTCATCTACATCGTGCTGGGCGTGCTGTACGAAAGCTACATCCACCCCATCACGATCATCTCCACCCTGCCGCCGGCCGGCGTCGGCGCGCTGCTGGCGCTGATGGTGTGCGGGCTGAGCCTGTCGGTGGATGGCATCGTCGGCATCGTGCTGCTCATCGGCATCGTCAAGAAGAACGGCATCATGATGGTGGACTTCGCCATCGAAGCGCGCCGTGCGGGTGCCAACGCGCACGAAGCGATCCGCCGCGCCTGCCTGCTGCGCTTCCGCCCGATCATGATGACCACCGCTGCGGCCATGCTCGGTGCGCTGCCGCTGGCGCTGGGCACCGGCATCGGTTCGGAGCTGCGCCGCCCGCTGGGCATCGCCATCGTCGGCGGCCTGCTGCTCTCGCAGCTGGTCACCCTGTACACCACGCCGGTGATCTACCTGTACATGGAACGCTTCTCCGAGTGGCTGGCCCGCCGCCGCGAGCAGCGCGCCCTGCGTGACGGCACGCTGCAGGAGCCGCAGGCATGATCCACGCCCCGCTGCTGCGGGGGGCCGCACGATGAACCTGTCCGGCCCCTTCATCCGCCGCCCGATCGGCACTGCCCTGCTGGCCATCGGCTTGTTCATGATCGGCCTGATCTGCTACCTGCGGCTAGGCGTGTCGGCACTGCCGAACATCCAGATCCCGGTGATCTTCGTGCACGCCAGCCAGGCCGGTGCGGATGCGGCGACGATGGCCTCCACGGTGACCGCGCCGCTGGAACGCCACCTCGGCCAGCTGCCGGGCATCGACCGCATGCGCTCGTCGAGCTCGGAAGGCAGCTCGCTGGTCTTCATGATCTTCCAGACCGACCGCGACATCGATTCGGCCGCGCTGGATGTACAGACCGCGATCAACTCGGCACAGGCCGACCTGCCCTCGGGGCTGGGTTCGCCGATGTACCAGAAGGCGAACCCGAACGACGATCCGGTCATCGCCATCGCCCTGACCTCGCAGACGCAGTCGGCCGACGAGCTGTACAACGTCGCCGATTCGCTGCTGGCCCAGCGCATCCGCCAGATCAGCGGCGTGGCCTCGGTGGACATCGCCGGTGCCTCGACGCCGGCCGTGCGCGTGGACGTCAACCTGCGCCTGATGAACGCCCTCGGCCTGACCGCCGACGACCTGCGCAATGCCGTGCGTGCGGCCAACGTGACCTCGCCCACCGGCTTCCTCAGCGACGGCAACACCACCACGGCGATCATCGCCAACGATTCGGTGGCGCGCGCCGCCGATTTCGCCGAGCTGGTGGTCAAGACCCAGGGCGATGGCCGGGTGATCCGCCTGAAGGACATCGCCAACGTCTACGACGGCCAGCAGGATGCCTACCAGGCCGCGTGGTTCAACCACAAACCGGCCGTGGTGATGTACGTGTTCACCCGTGCCGGCGCCAACATCGTCGAAACGGTGGACCGGGTGAAGGCGCAGATTCCCGCGCTGCGCGATTACCTGCAGCCCGGCACCACCATGACGCCGTACTTCGACCGTACGCCGACCATCCGTTCGTCGCTGCATGAAGTGCAGATCACCCTGCTGATCAGCCTGGCCATGGTGGTGCTGACCATGGCGCTGTTCCTGCGCCGGCTGGCGCCCACGCTGATCGCCGCAGTGACCGTGCCGCTGTCGCTGGCCGGTGCCGCGCTGGTGATGTACGCGCTCGGTTTCACCCTCAACAATTTGAGCCTGCTGGCCCTGGTGATCGCGATCGGTTTCGTGGTGGACGATGCCATCGTGGTGATCGAAAACATCATGCGCCACCTCGACGAGGGCGTGCCGCGCCTGCAGGCGGCCTTCACCGGCGCGCGCGAGATCGGCTTCACCATCGTCTCCATCACCGCCTCGCTGGTGGCGGTGTTCATCCCGCTGCTGTTTGCCAGCGGCATGATGGGCGCGTTCTTCCGCGAGTTCACCGTCACCCTGGTGGCGGCCATCGTGGTCTCGATGATCGTCTCGCTGACCCTGACCCCGGCGCTGTGCAGCCGCTTCCTCAGCGCACACGACCACACCGCCGCACCGTCGCGCTTCGGCCGCTGGCTCGATGCCGGGCACGACCGCATGCTGCGCATCTACACGGTGTTCCTGGACTTCTCGCTGCGCCATGCACTGCTGCTTTCGCTCACCCCGCTGATCCTGATCGGCGTCACCATCTTCCTGTTCGGTGCAGTGAAGAAGGGCGCGTTCCCGCCGCAGGACACCGGCCTGATCTGGGGCCGCGCCAATTCCAGCGCCACCGTTTCCTTCGAGGACATGGTGGCCCGCCAGCGCCGCATCACCGACATGCTGATGGCCGACCCGGCGGTGAAGACCGTGGGCGTGCGCCTGGGCAGTGGCCGCCAGGGTTCCAGCGCGCAGTTCAACGTCGAGCTGAAGTCGCGCAAGGAAGGCCGCCGCGAGACCACCGCCCATGCGCTGGCCCGCCTGAGCGCCAAGGCCGACCGCTACCCGGACCTGCAGCTGCGCCTGCGGGCCATCCAGGACCTGCCCAGCAACGATGGCGGCGGCAACAGCCAGGGCGCGCAGTACCGCATCTCGCTGCAGGGCAATGACCTGGCCGCGCTGCAGGAGTGGCTGCCCAAGCTGCAGGCGGCGCTGAAGAAGAACCCGAAGCTGCGCGATGTCGGCACCGACGTCGACAACGCCGGCCTGCGCCAGAACATCGAGATCGACCGGGCCAAGGCCGCGCGCCTGGGCATCTCGGTGGGTGCCATCGATGGCGCGCTGTACGGGGCCTTCGGCCAGCGCCAGATCTCCACGATCTACTCGGACATCAACCAGTACAGCGTGGTGGTCAACGCGCTGCCGTCGCAGACCGCCACGCCGGCGGCGCTGGACGAGGTGTACGTGAAGGCGCGCAGCGGCGAGATGGTGCCGATCACCGCGGTGGCCCGCCAGGCACCGGGGCTGGCGCCGTCGCAGATCACCCATGAAAACCAGTACACGACGATGGACCTGAGCTACAACCTCGCACCGGGCGTCAGTGCCGGCGAGGCCAAGGCGATCATCGACGCGACGGTGGCAGGCATGCGCATGCCGGGCGACATCCGCCTGGCCGACGATGCGGGCTTCGGTTTCAATTCCGACCCCAGCGACATGCTGATCCTGGTGATGGCGGCGATCCTGACCGTGTACCTGGTGCTGGGCATGCTGTACGAGAGCCTGATCCACCCGGTGACGATCCTGTCCACCCTGCCGGCGGCCGGCGTGGGCGCGCTGCTGGCGCTGTTCGGCACCAACACCGAACTGTCGGTCATTTCGATGATCGCGCTGGTGCTGCTGATCGGCATCGTCAAGAAGAACGCGATCATGATGATCGACTTCGCCCTGGTGGCGCAGCGCGAGCATGGCCTGGCACCACGCGAGGCGGCGCGCGAGGCCAGCATCGTGCGCTTCCGCCCGATCATGATGACCACCATGGTGGCGATCCTGGCGGCGGTGCCGCTGGCGATCGGCCTCGGCGAGGGCTCGGAGCTGCGCCGCCCGCTGGGTATCGCGATGATCGGCGGCCTGCTGTTCTCGCAGAGCCTGACGCTGCTGAGCACCCCGGCGCTGTACGTGATCTTCTCGTGCCTGGCCGAACGCTGGCGGGCACGCCGCGCGCGCAAGCGCGAAGCAAAGCTGCTCAAGCGCGCGCAGCGGGCATGATGGGAGGTGCCGGGCCCCCGCCCGCCCAAACCCCGGCCGCCCAACCCCCC
>NZ_JACVTT010000127.1:0-9321 GCF_016624665.1 Stenotrophomonas sp. S39
TCCCTGGGTCTGGGCCCCCGCCCCCCCCGCCCCCCCGGCCGCGCCCCCCCCCCCCCCCCCCCCCCCCCCGCGCCGCATCGCGGCGAACATTGGGTGGGGTCAGAGCCCTTTCCGGTGGAAAGGGATCTGACCCCTTCGTCAGGCGGCTTTCCACTCCCACCACGGGTAATGGTATTCGCGGTCGGTCGCTTCCCAGGGCTGGCCACACTGCGTGCAGGCGACGTGGCGGCATTCGCCCCAGCCGTCCTCGGCGTCGCCCACCGAGAGCAGCTGCATGTGCCCCTGTTCGATCAGCTTGCGCGGGTCGAAGAACAGATACTTCGGCGTGAGCGCGCACAGGCAGCCGGCCTGCGCCTGCCAGTAACGCAGGCGTTTCAGCGCAGACTGCAGATGCACCTGGTTGGCCAGCAGCGCACCGCCCAGCGTGACCCCGGCGCAGGCCCGTTCGATGCGGTCGGCATGCGGCGCCAGTGCATCCAGCAGCCCGGGATCGAACGTCACCGCGACCCGGCAGGCCGAGGCATGGATACGCGTGGCATCACCACTTAGCAGATCCTGCAGCAGGGCATCGGCCGCGGACATCAGCGGGCCTTCCCGATGGGCGCGTAATGCCCTGCGGTCAGCCGCAGCAGGTCGGCCGGGGCCAGTTCCACTTCCAGGCCGCGGCGGCCGGCGCTGACGTGCAGCGTCGGCAGGGCCTGTGCGCTGGCATCGAGGAAGCTGCGCAGGCGCTTCTTCTGCCCGAGCGGACTGATGCCACCGACCAGGTAGCCGGTGGCGCGCTGGGCGGCATCGGCCGCGGCCATCTCGCACTTCTTGCAGCCTGCGGCTTCGGCCAGCGCCTTCAGGTCCAGCTGCCCGGCCACCGGCACGATCGCCACCAGCAGTTCGTGGGTTTCGGTGCTGGCCAGCAGCGTCTTGAACACCTGCGCGGGGTCCAGGCCCAGCTTCTCCACGGCTTCGCCACCGTAGGACTCGGCGTGTGCGTCGTGCACGTAGCTGCGCACGGTGTGGGCGATTTTCTCGCGCTTGAGCAGATTGATGGCGGGAGTCATGGGGGCATCGTAGCGCGCGCGGGGCGGGTTGCCTTGACCGAGGCTCCTGCCAGGCGCAGCGCGGTGATAATGGACGGTCGTCACTGCCTGGACATCGAACATGCGCGCTCCGCAATGCCTTCATGACCTGACCCTGGATGCCGGACCGTGCGCGGGGCCGTACCCGCCGCAGGGCTTCTGGCCGGTCGCCGAAGGCGCGCTGGGGAATGGCGACCAGTTTGGTCTGTACTGGCCGCTGGGGCGCGAAGCGGAGCCGCCGGTGGTCTGCGAGATGTTCCATGACGAAGGGCGCATGGTCTTCAGTCATTCTTCGCTGGATGCCTTCGCCCGATGGCTGGATGCCGGTGGCGGCTGGGACGGTGACGATGAAGAACGCGATCCACGCGAGCACGAGGTTGCAGATGCGGATTCGCCGTTGCTCCTGGTCGAGCGCGCGCAATGGCATGTGCAGGCCGCTGCGCCGGCCGAAGCCATCGTGCTGCTGGAAGATGCCTGCGGCCGCTTTCCCGAGCTGCAGCGGGCATGGGCGATGCTGGCAGGGCAGCAGATGCGCCTGGGGCAGCACGCGGCGGCCGTGGCGTCGGCACGTGCGGCGGTCCTGGCGAACTGGGCATTCGGCATTCCCGAGCCCGGTGTACTGCGCATCCTGCGTGCAGCCGATGCGGCCGGCGATCCTGTGCTGGCGATGGCCCAGCAGATGGGGTTTGCTTTCGGTGGCGCCAAGACCAATCCGGACTATGCCCTGCTGCAGTCCTGCATCGAACGCTGTTGGGAGGCGGGTGACACGATGGCGGCGCTGCGCCTGAGCCAGAATCGCTGCTATGCGCTCAGCGCCGAGACCGTTTCATTCCAGCAGCGCGAGGGATTCGATCTGGCTTCCTGGCAGCGCGACTTCGCCGCGCATTGCCAAAGCGCCTTGCAGGATGATCGGCAGCGAATGTAGCGCCACGACCACCGCGTGGTTCGGCAGAGGGGTCGGAACGCAGAACGGGCGCCCGAAGGCGCCCGTTCCGTGTGCATCCGATGCTGGGGTCAGAGCCCTTTCCTGCGGAAAGGGATCCGACCCCGGGCACGACATCAGTAGCGGTAGTGGTCCGGCTTGAACGGGCCTTCCACCGGCACGCCGATGTAGTCGGCCTGTTCCTGGGTCAGGGTGGTCAGCTTCACGCCGATCTTTTCCAGGTGCAGGCGGGCCACTTCTTCGTCCAGGTGCTTGGGCAGCAGGTAGACCTTCTTCTCGTAGCTGTCCTTGTTGGCCCACAGGTCGATCTGGGCCAGGGTCTGGTTGGCGAACGAGTTGGACATGACGAAGCTCGGGTGGCCGGTGGCGCAGCCCAGGTTCACCAGGCGGCCTTCGGCCAGCAGGAAGATCGCATTGCCGTTCGGGAAGATGTACTTGTCCACCTGCGGCTTGATGTTCACGTGCTGCACGCCCGGGAACGCCACCAGCGCATCGACCTGGATCTCGTTGTCAAAGTGGCCGATGTTGCAGACGATGGCCTGGTCCTTCATCGCGCTCAGGTGCTCGATGCGGATGATGTCCTTGTTGCCAGTGGTGGTGACGTACAGGTCGGCACGGCCCAGGGTCGATTCGATGGTGTTGACTTCATAGCCTTCCATCGCCGCCTGCAGGGCGCAGATCGGGTCGATCTCGGTGACGATGACGCGCGCGCCGTAGGCACGCAGCGACGCGGCGCAGCCCTTGCCCACGTCGCCGTAACCGCAGACCACGGCCACCTTGCCGGCCAGCATCACGTCCATCGCGCGCTTCAGGCCATCGGCCAGCGACTCGCGGCAGCCGTACAGGTTGTCGAACTTGCTCTTGGTGACCGAGTCGTTGACGTTGATCGCCGGGATCAGCAGCGTGCCGGCCTGGGCCAGCTGGTACAGGCGGTGCACGCCGGTGGTGGTCTCTTCGGAGACGCCCTTCCAGTCCTTCACCACGCGGCCCCAGTAACCCGGGCGCTCGGTGGCCACGCGCTTGAGCAGGTTCTTGATGACCTGTTCTTCGTGCGAGGAGGAGGCGGTGTTGACCCAGTCGCTGCCGTTTTCCAGCTCGTAGCCCTTGTGGATCAGCAGGGTCACGTCACCGCCGTCGTCCACCACCAGCTCCGGGCCGGTCAGGGTGCCGTCGGCCAGGGTGAAGGTCAGCGCGTCCAGGGTGCAGTCCCAGTACTCTTCCAGGGTTTCGCCCTTCCAGGCGAACACCGGGGTGCCGGTGGCGGCGATGGCCGCAGCGGCGTGGTCCTGGGTCGAGAAGATGTTGCAGGAGGCCCAGCGCACGTCGGCGCCGATGTCCTTCAGGGTCTCGATCAGCACCGCGGTCTGGATGGTCATGTGCAGCGAGCCGGTCACGCGCACGCCCTTCAGCGGCAGGCTGGTGGCGTGCTTGCGGCGGATCGACATCAGGCCCGGCATCTCGTGCTCGGCGATGTCCAGTTCCTTGCGACCCCAGTCGGCCAGGGTGATGTCGCGGATCTTGTAGTCACCTTCGGTGGAGAAGGTCTTGGCAACAGCGTTCATGCAGTAGCTCCGGTTGTGGGCGAGCGGGTACTCGCATCTAGCCGGGCGCCGTTGTTACAAAGCCACCTTACCGAGCCTGGCCGGGCCTCATGGGTTCCGGTCGCAGCGCCCCTCGGCAGGGGAGAACGCCCAGTATATCGCGGCCCCGGGGCGGAACCGGAGCGACCCAACCATCGGCAGATGGGGCGCGGGTTGGTGCCTGTTAAGGTCGAGGGTCTTCACGCAACCAAAACAGGAAGATCGATGAGCAAGCACGCGCGCCGCAGCCGGCGCTGGACCGGCCTGGTCCTGTCCATGGCCCTGCTGGCGGTGGTCCCGCAGGCCTGGTCCGCCGACAGCCCGCAAGTGGCGGCGGCCAAGGGCGAGTCCGGCTATGAACTGCCGTCGGCCGCGCTGCAGGCGGTGGTGGATGCGCCCCGTGCGCCCAGCCTGTTCCTGTCGCCGCGCCGCGACGTGGCCGCGCTGATGCAGATGCCGTCGCTGCCGTCGATCCAGGTGGTGGCCCAGCCGGAACTGAAGCTGGCCGGCATCCGCATCAACCCGCGCACGTTCTCCGACAGCCGCTTCAGCTTCGGCGAGAAGCTGTGGCTGATGAACGTGACCGACGGCAAGGAACTGCAGATCAGCGGCCTGCCGCCGCAGCTGTCGATTGCAGGCCTGGCCTGGTCGCCCGACCAGAAGTGGCTGGCCTTCAACCAGGTCGACGCCGCCAGCGGTGCCAACGAGCTGTGGCTGGTGGACGTGGCCAACGGCAGTGCGCGCCGCCTGCAGGCCAACCTCAACACGGTGTTCGGCGACGGTTACCAGTGGCTGCCCGACAGTCGCGGCCTGATCGTGATGACCCGCCTGGCCAATGCCGGTGATCCGCCGCCTGCCGATGGCATCCCGACCGGCCCGGCCGTGCAGCAGACCGGCAAGAGCACCGGCGTGGTATCCATCCGCACCTACCAGGATCTGCTGAAGAACCAGGCCGATGCGAAGCTGTTCGACTACTACGCCAACGCCCAGCCGATGCAGGTCAGCCTGGACGGGCAGGCGCGTGCCATTGGCATGGCGGGCATCTACCTGGGCCTGAGCGTGTCGCCGGATGGCAACTACCTGCTCAGCCAGCGCGTGCAGCGCCCGTATTCGTACGTGGTGCCGGTGGGCAGCTTCCCGCGCCGCATCGAAGTGCTCGACCGCAACGGCCAGCTGGCCCACAGCGTGGCCTCGCGCCCGCTGGTGGAGGGCCTGCCGACCGGCAATGATGCCGAAGTGACCGGCGTGCGTGACATCAGCTGGCGCGCCGATGCGCCGGCCACCCTGGTCTGGGCCGAAGCGCAGGACGGTGGTGACCCGAACCGCGACGCCAAGGTGCGCGATGCGGTGTTCATGCAGGCTGCGCCGTTCGAGAAGCCGCCGGTGACCCTGGCCCAGCTGGGCAGCCGCTTTGCCGGCATCACCTGGGGCCGTGGCGACCTGGCCCTGCTCAGTGAATCGTGGTGGAAGACGCGCAACACCAAGACCTGGCGGATCGCCCCGGACGATGCGGCGCAGTCGCCGCAGCTGCTGTGGGACCGCGATGCGCAGGACCGCTACAACGATCCGGGCCGCGCCGGCGTGGTGCGCGACGTCAACGGCCGCAGCCGCCTGCAGACCACCGCCGATGGCCGCAGCATCTTCCTGTACGGGCAGGGTGCATCGCCGGAAGGCGATCGTCCGTTCGTCGACCGCTTCGACATCGAAAGCCGCAAGGCCACCCGCCTGTTCCATTCGCAGGCGCCGGTGTATTCGGCACCGGTCGCGCTGCTGGACCAGGAAGGCGAATCGCTGCTGCTGACCCGCGAAAGCCCGGACGCGCCGAGCAACTTCTACGTGCAGTCGCTGGCGCAGGCCGATGCCGCACCGCGCGCGCTGACCCACTTCGCCCACCCGCTGCCGCAGCTGAAGGGCGTGCAGAAGGAGCAGATCCGCTACAAGCGTGCCGATGGCGTGGACCTGACCGCAACGCTGCTGCTGCCGCCGGGTTACGACCCCAAGCGCGATGGCCCGCGGCCGCTGCTGATGTGGGCCTACCCGGGTGAGTTCAAGAGCGCTGCGGCCGCCAGCCAGGTGACCGACTCGCCGTACCGCTTCAACGCGATCAGCTACTGGGGGCCGCAGGCCTTCCTGGCCAAGGGCTACGTGGTGCTGGCCAGCCCGACCATGCCGATCATCGGCGAGGGCGACAAGGAACCCAACGACACCTACATCGAGCAGCTGGTGGCCAATGCACAGGCCGCCGTGGATGAAGTGGTGCGCCGTGGCGTGACCGACCGCGAGCACATCGCCATCGGTGGCCATTCCTACGGTGCATTCATGACCGCCAACCTGCTGGCGCACACCCGCCTGTTCAAGGCCGGCATCGCCCGCAGCGGCGCCTATAACCGCACGCTCACCCCGTTCGGTTTCCAGGCCGAGGAGCGCAACTACTGGCAGGCGCAGGACGTCTACCAGAAGATGGCGCCGTTCAACTACGCGGACAAGATCAAGGATCCGATCCTCTTCATCCACGGCGTGGACGACAACAACTCCGGCACGTTCCCGATCCAGAGCGAGCGCATGTTCGCCGCGGTGAAGGGCCTGGGCGGTACCGCGCGGCTGGTGATGCTGCCGAACGAATCGCATGCCTACCGCGCGCGCGAATCGATCATGACCATGCTGGCCGAGAGCGAGCGCTGGCTGGAACAGACCATCGGCCCGGCCGAGCAGGGCAAGGCGAAGAAGAAGCGCTGACCCGCGCGCGATGATGGCGGCCCCTGCAACGGGGGCCGCCTGTGCGGCTGCGCCGCCGCCCGAGCATGGGCTCGGGCGCTACACGTGTAGAGCCGAGCCCATGCTCGGCTGCATCTGCACCGGATACGTGCAGATGAAACCATTCCTGCAGCGCAGCAACGGCTTCGAACTGGGGTAGGCTTGGCGACGGATCATGCCCCGAGGTTCGTGCGTCGCCGATGAACGAGTACCGCAGCAGCATCGAATTCGCTTCCCCCGATCTTCCGCTTCGCGATGATGTGCGCCGCCTTGGTGCACTGGTCGGCGACCTGCTGGTCGAACAGGTTTCCGCCGCGTTCCTCGATGATGTCGAGGATGTGCGCACCCGCGCCATCGCGCGGCGCGAGAACCAGGCGCCGCTGTCCGAGCTGGCCGATGGCCTGGCCGGGCGCACGCCGCAGCAGGCCGAAACCATGGTGCGTGCGTTCAGCACGTACTTCCAGGTGGTCAACATCGCCGAGCGCGTGCACCGCATCCGCCGCCGCCGCGACTACCAGCGTGCGGGCACTGCCGCTGCGCAGCCCGATGGCCTGCAGGATGCGCTGCAGCACCTGAAAGCGCAGGGCGTGGGCCTGGACGAGCTGGCGCAGTGGCTGCCGCGCATCGATATCGAACCGGTGTTCACCGCGCACCCGACCGAAGCGGTGCGCCGCGCGCTGCTGGAAAAAGAACAGTTGATGGTG
The DNA here is from genome assembly GCF_016624665.1 of Stenotrophomonas sp. S39. Lineage (NCBI taxonomy): Bacteria > Pseudomonadati > Pseudomonadota > Gammaproteobacteria > Lysobacterales > Lysobacteraceae > Stenotrophomonas > Stenotrophomonas sp. S39. The sequence goes on from NZ_JACVTT010000127.1 coordinate 7,055, forward strand.
GCCAGCCTGGTGGACAACCTGGATGGCCAGCGCACGCCGGGCGAGGCTGCTGCCGATGCCGCGCGTTTCCGCATGGCACTCACGGCATCGTGGCAGACCACCGATTCCTCGCCGGTGCGGCCCACGGTCGACGACGAACGCGAGCACGTTGGCTTCTACCTGGTGCAGGTGCTGTACCGGGTGATCCCGGTGCTGTACGAATCGCTGCAGCAGGCGCTGCGCGATACCTATGGCGAAGAACTGCCGCTGCCGCGCCTGCTGCGGTTCGGCACCTGGGTGGGCGGCGACATGGACGGCAATCCGAATGTGGATGCCCATACCATCCGCAATACGCTGGATGCACAGCGGCAGGCGGTACTGGGGCGCTACCAGAAGGAACTGCTGCAGCTGGCCAGCCTGCTCAGCCAGTCCACCGAACGGGTCGGCGTCAGTGATGCGCTGCAGGCACGCGTGGTGCATTACCAGCAGCTGCTGCCGCAGGTGCAGTCGCGGCCACGCCATGCGGACATGCCGTACCGCCTGCTCAACGACCGCATGCGTGCGCGCCTGCAGGCCACGCTGGATGATGGCGAAGGCGCCTACGCCGGTCCCGATGAACTGATCGAGGATCTGCAGCTGATCCTCGACAGCCTGCGCGCCAACCGTGGCGAACACGCCGGTGGCTTCGCGGTGCAGCGCCTGCTGTGGCGGGTGAAGACCTTCGGCTTCCACCTTGCGCGGCTGGACGTGCGCCAGGAATCGAGCGTGCATGCCCGTGCGCTGGCTGCGGTGCTGGGCGGCGATGACGCATGGCAGGCGCTGGATGCGCTGGGCCGTGCGCGTCTGCTGGGCCCGCACGCCAGTGGCGAAACTGCACTGCCCGGCAGTCATGACGAAGGCAACCAGCGCCTGGATGCGGTGTTCGCGGCGCTGGCCGATGCGCGCGCGCGGCATGGCGGCGACGCACTGGGCAGTTACATCATTTCCATGGCGCATGACCGCGGCGACGTGCTGGCGGTGCTGGCGCTGGCGCGGCGGGGTGGCCTGGTCGATGCCGATGGCGCGGTGCCGCTCGACATCGCACCGCTGTTTGAAACCGTGGATGACCTCAAGCGCGGCACTGCCACGCTGCGCGACCTGTTGGACGACCCGGTGTACCGCGCGCACCTGCGTGCACGCGACGACGTGCAGATGGTGATGCTCGGCTACTCGGACAGCAGCAAGGATGGCGGCATCGCGGCATCGCGCTGGGGCCTGCAGCGTGCGCAGGTGGAACTGCTGGAGGTGGCCGCCGAGGCTGGCATCCGCCTGACGTTCTTCCATGGCCGTGGTGGTTCGATCAGCCGTGGTGGCGGCAAGACCACCCACGCCGTGGATGCATCGCCGCGCGGCAGCATCGATGGGCGCCTGCGGGTGACCGAGCAGGGCGAGGTGATCCATCGCAAGTACGGTATCCGCGCGCTGGCGCTGCGCTCGCTGGAACAGGCCACCGGCGCGGTGCTGCGCGCCAGCCTGCGGCCACGTGCCCCCGAGCCGCGCGAGGACGACTGGCGGCCGGTGATGGATGCGGTGTCTGCGGCCAGCAGCGAGGTGTATCGCGCCTTCGTGGGGCAGCCCGGTTTCATGGACTACTTCCGCACGGCCACGCCGATCGATGTGATCGAGCGGATGACGCTGGGCTCGCGGCCATCGCGCCGGCTGGGCCAGGACGCGGCGCTGGGCAACCTGCGCGCGATCCCCTGGGTGTTCGCCTGGAGCCAGGCGCGTGCGGTCATTCCCGGCTGGTATGGCGTGGGCAGCGGCCTGCAGGCCGCAGTCGATGCCGGCCATGAACAGACGCTGCGCGCGATGGCGCGTGACTGGCCGTTCTTCCGCACCTTCCTGGACGACATCGCGATGGTGCTGTCGAAGGGCGATATCACCATTGCCGAACAGTTCTCGCAGTTGTCCGGCGACCTGCACGGGCGCTTCTTCCCGCAGGTGCAGCGTGAGCTTGAGCTGACCCGGCACTGGCTGCTGGCGCTGATGGGCCAGCAGACGTTGCTGGACCACGACGCGCGGCTGGCGCTGTCGATCCGCCTGCGCAATCCCTACGTGGATCCGATCAGCGTGCTGCAGGTGGACCTGCTGCAGCGCTGGCGGGCCAGCGGGCGCGAGGATGACGATCTGCTGCGCGCGCTGGTGGCGTGCGTGAACGGCGTTTCGCAGGGCGTGCAGAACACCGGCTGACCAACACCCGCCGGGGGGGGGGGGGGGGGGCGGCCCCCCCCCCCCCCCCCACCAACGCC
>NZ_JACVTT010000128.1:0-9302 GCF_016624665.1 Stenotrophomonas sp. S39
GCCGCGGCCCGCGCCGCCCCCCCCCCCCCCCCCCCCCCCCCGCTACCGGTGTTTCCACGCCACGCGGAACGCAACCGGTAGATCCACGCCATGCGTGGATGGCCCACCCCAGTAGATCCACGCCATGCGTGGAGGGTCCACCTAAAGTCCCTCCCAAAGGGGCCGATATCGAGCGTGACACCGGGACTTCCGGCAGACCAGGACCCTCGATGAACGACAAGACCAGCTCCACCGCCAGCGCCGGTGGCGAATTCCTCAGCTTCACCCTCGGCGCCGAGCACTACGGCGTGGACATCCTCAAAGTGCAGGAAATCCGCGGCTACGACGCGGTCACCCGCGTGCCGGACGCACCGGACTATATCAAGGGCGTCATCAACCTGCGCGGCACCATCGTCCCGGTCATCGACCTGCGCCTGAAGCTGCGCCTGGAAAACGCGACCTACGACGCCTTCACCGTGATGATCGTGCTGAACGTTGAAGACCGCGTGGTCGGCATCGTCGTGGACAGCGTCTCGGACGTGATCCCGCTGTCGGGCGAACAGATCCGCCCCACCCCGGAATTCGGCGCCGCCGTCGATACCCGCTTCATTTCCGGCATCGGCACCCACGACGACCGCATGCTGATCCTGCTGGACATCGAAACCCTGCTGGACAGCGCCGACATGGGCCAGGCCAGCCTGGTCGAAGACGCTGCGGCCTGAGCAGGCGGACTTCCCTCACGTTTCTGTAACCGAGCCCTTCAGTTCCCCGCGGCGATGCCGATAGGGGGACAGGAACCCGGTCGCGCAGGAGCGCGCAGGACCGGATCGACCATCACAATCCCCGGAGAAACACCCCGATGAAGTCCCTGCTTGCGTTCGTTTCGGCCGCCGTCCTGGCCACCACCGCGTCTTCCGCTTTCGCACAGTCGGCCGACATGATCCCGCCGGAAATGGCCCCGCGCGCGGTCGGCAAGGACGGCATGGTCTGCGGCAAGGTCGAAAAGGCGCGCTTCGCCGAAGGTTCCGAAGGCCAGCCGACCTTCCTGTACATGGGCGGCGCCTTCCCGCGCCACACCTTCTCGGCCCGCATCGCCGGCGAGAACCGCAGCAAGTTCAACTTCCCGCTGGAAAGCCTGGAAGGCAAGACCGTGTGCGTGCTGGGCAAGATCCAGCGCGACGCCTCGCGCGCTGAAATCGAAGTCAGCTCGCCGGCAAGCCTGAAGCTGGCCAACATCAAGTAATCCGCTGTCCATCACCACGCCGGCCACTCGCCGGCGTGGTCTGCTGCAACCGGGCAAGACGCCCGGGCGCGTCTGCCTTAGGAGATCGCAACGCCCATGCCGTGGATCAACAACCTCAAACTGATGCCGAAACTGCTGTTGACGTTCGGCGTCATCCTGCTGGTGATGCTGCTGCAGGGCATCGTCGCCTATCGTGGCCTGCATTCGCTGAACAACGTGACCACCGAGCTGGCGGGCTCGCGGATGGAGAGCATCCGCATGGCCGGCGAGATGCGCGGCATGATCGGCGAGATCCGCAACTCCGAGTACCAGCAGCTGGTCCGCGCCAGCGCCGAGGTCAAGGCCGATGCCCATGCCCGCGTCGCTGAACTGCGCACCAACCTGGACAAGGCGATCAAGGAGTATCCGACCCTGATCGACAACCCGCAGCAGAAGAAGCTGTTCGACACCTTCGCCAAGGACTGGAAGGACGCCGTTGCCTCCTACGACAGCGTCAACGAGATGCTGGAACTGGAGCTGCCCGACGACGCCATCGATACCTTCGTCGGCGAGACCCGCACCAAGCACCGCAAGGCCACCGCCTCGCTCGAGTCGCTGATCGCCGAAGACAACCGCCTGTCCCGCGCCGCGCGTGACGAGGCCTCCTCCACGTATTCCGCATCGGCCACGCTGATGGTGATCGCCCTGTTCGGCGGCGCCGCGCTGGGCCTGGTGCTGGTGTGGCTGTTCGCCCGTGCCCTGGTCGGCAGCGTGCGTGGCGCCGTCTCGGTCGCCAACGACGTCGCCGGCGGCAAGCTGGATGGCCACATCGATGTCAGCCGCCAGGACGAAGTGGGCGAGCTGATGCAGGCCATGCAGCGCATGCAGCGCGACCTGCGCGAGCGCATCGAGACCGACGCCGCCATCGCCCGCGAGAACCTGCGCATCCGTACCGCCCTGGACTACAGCTCCACCGGCGTGTACCTGACCGACCCGAACAACACCATCGTCTACAGCAACCGCGCGCTGCAGCAGACCCTGGCCCAGTACCAGGACGACGTGCGCCGCGACCTGCCGGACTTCGACGTCCAGGCGTCGCTGGTCGGCAAGCCGGTGACCGTGCTGGAACACCGCGGCGAAATGGATGCCACCCTGGTGGCCAACCTGAAGGCCCATGGCGTCGCCCGCCGCCCGATGCAGTACGGCGATGCGCAGTTCGCCCAGGTGGCATCGACCATCCGCAACGAAGCCGGTGACACCGTCGGCTACGTGGTGGAATGGCGCGACCGCACCCAGGAAGCGCAGGTGGAAGCCGAAGTGGCCCGCGTGATTGCCCAGGCCGCCGCTGGCGACCTGTCCGGCCGCATCGACGCCACCGGCAAGGAAGGCTTCTTCCTGCAGCTGGCCCAGCAGATCAACGGCCTGCTGGACGCCAACGCCGGCAGCATCGAGCAGATCTCCGGCCTGCTGGCCGCCCTGTCGCAGGGTGACCTCACCGTGCGCATGCACGGCGACTACCAGGGCGTGTTCGCCCGCATGCGTGACGATGCCAACGCCACCGCCGCGCAGCTGAGCGAGATCGTTACCCGCATCAAGCAGTCCAGCCGCGCGATCAGCTCGGCCGCCGGCGAAATCGCTTCGGGCAACAGCGACCTGTCGCGCCGCACCGAACAGCAGGCCGCCAACCTGGAAGAAACCGCAGCCTCGATGGAAGAGCTGACCTCGACCGTTCGCCAGAACGCCGAGCACGCCCGCCAGGCCAACCAGCTGGCCATCGGTGCACACGGCGTCGCCTCACAGGGCGGCGACGTGGTCGGCCAGGTGGTCACCACCATGTCGGCCATCGAAGCCTCCTCGAAGAAGATCGCCGAGATCATCAGCGTCATCGACGGCATCGCCTTCCAGACCAACATCCTGGCGCTGAATGCCGCCGTCGAAGCCGCGCGTGCCGGCGAGCAGGGCCGCGGCTTCGCCGTGGTCGCCAGCGAGGTCCGCACCCTCGCCCAGCGCTCCGCCGCGGCCGCGAAGGAGATCAAGGGCCTCATCGACGACTCCGTCGGCAAGGTCAATGACGGCTCGGCACTGGTGCACAAGGCTGGCGCGACCATGGGCGAGATCGTCGCCTCGGTGCAGCGCGTCACCGACATCATGGCGGAGATCTCCGCCGCCTCGCAGGAACAGTCAGCCGGCATCGAGCAGGTCAACCAGACCGTGGTGCAGATGGACGAAACCACCCAGCAGAATGCTGCGCTGGTGGAAGAAGCCACCGCTGCCGCCCGTGCGATGGAAGAACAGGCAGGCCACCTGAGCGAGGCCGTGTCGATCTTCGTGGTGGACGAGGCCGAGACCGTGGTCGCCCCGCGCGCCCCGGCCCCGCGCGCTGCCGCACCGGCACCGGCACCGGCCGCGCCGCCAGCACGCCGCAGCACCGGTGGCCGCCCGATGGCTGCCGAACTGGCGGACGGAGACTGGCAGGAGTTCTGAGTCCTGCTGCCGCAGGCTTCGAAGACGCCCTGGCCCCGTGCCGGGGCGTTTTCGTTTCCGGGGTTACCGGGTCAACAGCCAACGGCGAAGCCCCTCGGGGTGGATGCGCATTGTGCTGGGATTTTGTGGGTTGGCCGCGCGTCCACCCCGGATTGAAGAAAGAAGAGCAAGAGCAACAGCTGCACCGTTCGTGGGGTCAGATCCGTTTTCCGCAGGAAAACGGATCTGACCCCCAATTCCGCCCCGACACCAACACCGCTCTTGCCGTCCGCCGACGCAATGCACGAAGAGGCGGGCCGGGGTGGGCAGGCAGGACCGTTGGCGCCATGGATGGCGCCATCGAGCCCCCATGGAAGGGTTTACGGCGTGTCCTGCCTGCCCACCCCGGCCCGCCTCCCTCGATGTAACGAAACGCCGAGAGACCGCTGTTGCTGTTGCTGTTGCTGTTGCCCTGGCTCAAAAGCCTGCCGCAGGCAGCGCCACAGCCGCCGCTGCAAGGAACCCTGAATACGCAAAGCGCGTGACCCTCAAATCTCCCCGCCCCCGGCCGATAACCGTTCTGTCACGGCCTGTCGCGCCCTGACCGGTACTGGCGCCGCCCGCCCGTCTCGACCTGGTCCGCTTCATGAACCTCCTGCATCGCTGGCAACACTACTTCAGCAACCTCTCCGTCCGGCGCAAGCTCAACCTGCTGACGCTGCTCATCGCGATCGGCGTGATCGCGCTGTCGGTGATCGCCGCCCGCATGCAGTACCTGGACCTGACCAAGACCCGCAAGGACGCCCTGAAGACCCAGGTCGAACTCACCTACGGCGTCCTCGACCACTACAAGCGCCTGGCCGCCAGCGGCGAACTCAGCGAAGACGCCGCCAAGTCCTCCGCCCTGCAGGCGCTGGAAGTGATGCGCGCCAACAACGATGCCGATTACTACAACGTGCTGGACACCCAGTACCGCGTGCTGATGCACCCCTTCGCGCCCAAGCGCGTCGGCACCGTGCAGAAGGATTACACCTCCGATGACGGCGTGCCGATCTACTACCTGCAGGTCGGCATGGCACGCCTCGGCGGCGGCTTCACCTATTACAGGACCGGCAAGCCCGGCAGCGAAGGCCTGATCGACAAGGTCACCTACGCCGGCATGTACGCACCGTGGCAGTGGGTGGTCACCACCGGCGTCTACATGGACGACGTGCAGCACGAAGCCTGGGCCTTCACCGGCGTGATGACCCTGGCCGGCGGCGCGCTGGTGCTGATCGTGCTCGGCCTGAGCTGGATCATCGGCAACCGCATCGCCGGCCCGCTGAAGCAGGCCACCGCCGTTGCCGAGGGCATCGCCAAGGGCAAGCTCGACAGCCACATCGGCCCGCAGCCGCATGATGAAACCGGTCGCCTGCTCGATGCCATGTCGGGCATGCAGCAGCAGCTGCATGCGGTCATCAGCGGCCAGCGCGAAATGGCCCGCCGCCACGATGCCGGTGAACTGAGCTACCGCATCGATGCCAGCGCCTTCCCCGGCGAGTACGGCCTGATGGTGCAGGAAACCAACACCCTGGTCGGCAGCCACGTGCAGACCCTGCACGACGTGCTGGACGTGGTGAAGCAGTACGCCGTCGGCGACCTCAGCCGCGACGTCGCCCGCTACCCGGGCGAGAAGGCCGCCATGACCACCGCCGTGGATACGGTCAAGGCCAACCTCGGCCGCATCAATACCGAGATCAAGCAGCTGGCCAGCGCCGCTGCCGCCGGCGATTTCAGCCGCCGCGGCGACGCGCAGCGCTTCGATCACGATTTCCGCCTGATGCTGGAAAACCTCAACGCGATGATGGCGGTCAGCGATGACAACCTCGGCAAGCTCTCGCAGCTGCTGTCTGCCATCGCCGAAGGCGACCTGACCACGCGCATGCAGGGCGACTACCAGGGCGTGTTTGCGCGCATGCGTGACGATGCCAACAGCACCGTCAGCCAGCTGACCCAGATCGTCGGCCAGATCCAGGCCAGCGCCTCCAGCATCACCCTGGCAGCCGGCGAGATCGCCTCGGGCAACAGCGACCTGTCGCGCCGTACCGAACAGCAGGCGGCCAACCTGGAAGAAACCGCGGCCTCGATGGAAGAGCTGACCTCGACCGTCCGCCAGAACGCCGAGCACGCCCGCCAGGCCAACCAGCTGGCCATCGGCGCACAGGGTGTGGCGTCGCAGGGCGGCAGCGTGGTCAACCAGGTGGTCACCACCATGTCGGCCATCGAAGCCTCGTCGAAGAAGATCGCCGAGATCATCAGCGTCATCGACGGCATCGCCTTCCAGACCAACATCCTGGCGCTGAATGCCGCCGTGGAAGCCGCGCGTGCCGGTGAGCAGGGTCGTGGTTTCGCCGTGGTCGCCAGCGAAGTACGCACCCTCGCCCAGCGCTCCGCGGCTGCTGCGAAGGAAATCAAGGGCCTGATCGACGACTCGGTCGGCAAGGTCGCCGAAGGCTCCAGCCTGGTGCACCAGGCGGGCAGCACCATGGGTGAGATCGTCGCCTCGGTGCAGCGCGTCACCGACATCATGGCCGAGATCTCCGCCGCCTCGCAGGAACAGAGCGCGGGCATCGAGCAGGTCAACCAGACCGTGGTGCAGATGGACGAAACCACCCAGCAGAACGCTGCGCTGGTGGAGGAAGCCACCGCTGCCGCGCGTGCGATGGAAGACCAGGCCGCGCAGCTGGCCGACGCCGTGGCAATCTTCCGCCTCGACAACCAGGTGGCTGCCGCGGTGAAGGCCGTCACCGCCCGCATCGAGCCGGCACCCGCCGTGGCCGTGCGCCGTGCGCAGCCGGTGGCGTCGCCGGCCCCGGCCCGACGCCCCAGTTCCAGCCCGTCCTCCAGCTCCAGCTTCGTCGCTCCCAGCGACGGCGACTGGCAGGAATTCTGATCCCGGTGGCGGCTGCGGCCGCCACCCTCGCCGATGGACACGTCCCCCGTGCAAAGTCCTACTCCCATCGTCACCGGCCCCCGCGAATTCGAGTTCGCCGACCGTGATTTCCGCCGTGTCTGCGACCTGATCTACCAGCGCGTGGGCATCGCCCTCGCCCCGGCAAAGCGCGACATGGTGTACGGCCGCCTGTCGCGCCGCCTGCGCACGCTGGGCATGCGCAGTTTCCAGCAGTACCTGGACCATCTGGAGCAGGACGGTGGCGATGAGTGGCAGGCATTCACCAACGCGCTGACCACCAACCTCACCTCGTTCTTCCGCGAGCCGCACCACTTCGACAAGCTGCGCGAGGAACTGCAGCAGCGCTCCACCCGCAGCCCGCTGCTGCTGTGGTCGTGCGCCGCCTCCACCGGTGAGGAGCCCTACTCCATGGCCATCACGGCCTGCGAGGCGTTCGGCACCCTGAAGCCACCGGTGCGCATCGTCGCCACCGACGTGGATACCCAGGTGCTGGCCACCGCCAGCCGCGGGGTCTACAACATCGACCGCGTCACCAATCTCGACCCGGACCTGCGCCGTCGCTACTTCCAGCGCGGCAGCGGCCCCAACGAGGGCCAATGCCGGGTGCTGCCCGCCCTGCGCGAGCTGATCGACTTCCGCCCGCTCAACCTGCTGGCCCCGCGCTACGACGTCGGCGGCCCGTTCGACGCGCTGTTCTGCCGCAACGTCATGATCTACTTCGACAAGCCGACCCAGCGCGCCATCCTCGGCCGCCTCGTGCAGCACCTCAACGAAGACGGCCTGCTCTACACCGGCCATTCGGAGAACTACCTGCACGCGGCCGACCTGATCCAGCCCTGCGGCCGTACCCTGTACCGCCGCGCACAGGGGGCCGGCGCATGAATGCTTCGCTGCGTACCGATGATGTGATGCGCTACCAGGACGCGCGCTTCAAGACTGTCGCCGCCAAGCTGCTGCCGACCCAGTACCTGGTGGTCGATGACACCACCGCGCTGACCACCACGCTCGGCTCCTGCGTGGCGGCCTGCCTGCGCGACCCGGTGCTGAAGATCGGCGGCATGAACCACTTCCTGCTGCCCGAAGGCAACGCCGGCGACGGCGCACCTGCGCGCTATGGCAGCTATGCGATGGAACTGCTGATCAACGACATGCTCAAGCGCGGTGCACACCGCAAGCGCATCGAAGCAAAGGTGTTCGGCGGCGCCAACGTGCTCAAGGGTTTCACCAGCAATCCGGTGGGCACCCGCAACGCCGAGTTCGTGCGCCAGTACCTGCAGGCCGAGCACATCCCGATCATCGCCGAGGACCTGTGCGGCATCCACCCGCGCAAGATCTGGTTCTTCGCCGATACCGGCCGCGTGGTGGTGCAGCGCCTGCCGCATGCGCACGAAGCCGAAGTCGCCGCGACCGAATCGGCCGTGCGTGCACGCCTGTCCAAGGCCCCGGTCACCGGTGGCGTGGAGCTGTTCGAATGACCCTGACCGGCAACGCCCCCTGCCGGGTCCTGATCGTCGACGACTCCGCCGTCGTACGGCAGATGCTCACCGAGATCCTGTCCAGCGACCCGGGCATCGATGTGGTCGGCACCGCCGCCGACCCGCTGCTGGCGCGCGAGAAGATCAAGCGCCTGGCGCCGGACGTGATCACCCTGGACGTGGAAATGCCGCGCATGGACGGCCTCGCGTTCCTGGAAAACCTGATGCGCCTGCATCCGCTGCCGGTGGTGATGATTTCCTCGCTGACCGAGCGCGGTGCCGACACCACCCTGCAGGCGCTGGCCCTGGGCGCGGTCGACTTCGTCTCCAAGCCGAAGCTCGACGTGGCGCGCGGGCTGCAGGGCTACGCCGATGAAATCATCGCCAAGGTGAAGATGGCCGCGCGCTCGCGCGTGCGCCCGCTGATGCGCGCCGCCACGCCCAAGCTCATCCTGGATACCGCGCCTGCGATACGCCCGGCGGCGCCGCAGTTCCGCACCACCGACCGGCTGATTGCCATCGGCTCGTCGGCCGGCGGCACCGAAGCGCTGCGCGTGGTGCTGGAAGGCCTGCCTGCCGATGCCCCGGCCGTGGTGATGACCCAGCACCTGCCGGCCAGCTTCAGCACGGCCTTCGCCGAACGCCTGGACCGCCACTCGGCCATGGCGGTACGCGAAGCCAGCGATGGCGAAGCCGTGCTGCCCGGCCATGCCTACCTGCCCCCGGGCGGCAAGCACCTGCGCATCATCCGCGACGGTGCGCGCTGGCGTTGCCGCGTTGACGACGGCCCGGCGGTGAACCGGCACAAGCCGGCGGTGGACGTGCTGTTCCGCTCGGTGGCGCAGGCCGCCGGCGGCAATGCCATCGGCGCCATCCTCACCGGCATGGGTGACGACGGCGCGCGCGGCCTGCTGGAGATGCGCCAGGCCGGCGCCCCCACCCTGGTGCAGGACGAAGCCACCAGCGTGGTCTGGGGCATGCCCGGTTCGGCGTTCAAACTCGGCGCGGCCGAAGAGCTGGTGCCGCTGGAACGGATCGCCGAGCGGTTGCTGGCCCTGGCACGCGGCTGATTGCATCGTGGTTTGCCGGCCCGGGGCCGGCACTACCACTTGGTCTGGAACAATGGGTAGTGCCGGCCCCGGGGCGGGGCCCCCCCCCCCCCCCCCCGCGGGGGGCCCCGCCCCCCCCCCCCCCCCCCCCCCCCCAAGGA
>NZ_JACVTT010000129.1:0-8872 GCF_016624665.1 Stenotrophomonas sp. S39
CCCCGGGGGCGGGGCCCCCCCCCCCCCCCCCCCCCCCCCCCCCCCCCCCCCCCGGCCAAGCGCAGGGTTTTGCGTTCCGCGGCCCACCACGAGGGGCTCAGCCGTTGGCCATGATCCTTACCAGCCTTCCAGCACGATCTTGCCCTTGGCACGATTGCTTTCCAGCAGCGCATGCGCGCGGCGCAGGTTGGCCGCGTTGATACGGCCGAAGTGCTCGCCCAGCGTGGTCTGCAGCACCCCGGCATCAACCAGCTCGGCCACGCGGTTCAGCAGATCGTGCTGGCGCTGCATGTCGGCGGTCTTGAACAGCGGCCGGGTGAACATCAGCTCCCAGTGCAGCGACAGCGCCTTGCGCTTGAGTGCCATCACGTCCAGTTGGCCCGGATCGTCGATCAGGCCCAGCTGCCCCTGCGGCGCCAGCACTTCCACGATCTGCGCATAGTGCTGGTCGGTGTGGGTCAGGCTGGCCACGTGCTCGACCTGGGGAATGCCCAGCCGGGCCAGGCCTTCGGTCAGCGGCAGGGTGTGGTCGATCACGTGGTGCGCGCCCATCGCATATACCCAGTCCTGGGTGTCCGGGCGCGACGCGGTGCCGACGACGGTGAGCTTGGTCAGCGTGCGTGCCAGCTGCACCAGGATCGAGCCGACGCCGCCGGCTGCACCGATCACCAGCAGGGTCTGGCCTTCGCCACCGCCCTCGGCGATGCGCAGGCGGTCGAACAGCAGTTCCCAGGCGGTGATCGCGGTCAGCGGCAGCGCCGCGGCGGCAGCATCGTCGAGGCTGGCCGGCTTGCGGCCGACGCTGCGCTCATCCACCAGCTGGTATTCGGCGTTGCTGCCCGGGCGGTCGATCACCCCGGCGTAGTAGACCGCGTCGCCCGGCTGGAACAGGGTCACCTCGCTGCCCACGGCATCGACCACGCCCACGGCATCCCAGCCCAGCACGCGCGGGCCCTCGGTGGCAGCGTTGCGGCGCACCTTGGTGTCTACCGGGTTCACCGCCACGGCGCGCACCGCCACCCGCAGGTCACGCGGGCCCGGCTGCGGCAGGTCCAGGTCGATGTCGATCAGGGCCTGGGGATCGTCGATCGGCAGGCCGGCGTGGGTGTAGGCAATGGCGCGCATGGCAGCGGTCCGGTGGGAAGAGGAACCCACAGCGTGCGCCGCGCGCGGCCCCCCGGAAAGGCGCAGAATCAGTCAGCACTTTCACTCCGGCAATGAAAATGATCCGTTTCGACGACCTCCAGCTGTTCGTCCGCACCGCCGCGCTGGGCAGCTTTTCGCAGGCCGCGCGCGAAGCCGACCTGCTGCCCGGGCAGGTGGCCGCAGCCGTGGCGCGGCTGGAACGCGAGCTGGACCTGCGCCTGTTCGTGCGCACCACCCGCAGCCTGCGCCTGACCGGCGAAGGCGCGCTGTACCTGCCCTATGCGCAGGAGGTGCTGGCCACGCTGCGCGAGGGCCAGGCCCGCGTGCAGGGCGAGGACGCCGACCTGCACGGCACCCTGCAGCTGTCGGCGCCGTCGGATTTCGGCCGCAACCTGCTGCTGCCGTGGCTGGCCACGTTCCGTGCCGCACACCCGCGGCTGCGGCTGCACCTGCGCCTGTCCGACGAGGTGGCCGACGTGTTCCGCGACCCGGTGGACGTGGCGATCCGCCTGGGCCACTTCGACGATGCCAGCTACGTGGCGCTGCCGCTGCTGGAGGGCAACCGCCGCGTGCTGGCGGCATCGCCCGCCTACCTGCAGCGGCGTGGCGTGCCGGCACGGCTGGAAGACCTGCGCGAGCACGACTGCCTGGCCTACCAGCTGGGTGGGCGCACTTACGACCGCTGGGCGTTCGAGGTCGAGGGGCGGCGCGTGGTGATACCGGTGCGCGGGCCGCTGGTCTGCGACGATGCCGACGTGGTGCGGCGCTGGGCGGTGGCGGGCGAAGGCATCACCTACAAATCCTGGCTGGACCTGCGCGAGGACGTGCGCGCCGGGCGCCTGCAGGTGCTGCTGGACGGCATCGGCAGCCACATCCCGCTGCAGCTGGTATGCCCGCACCGCAAACAGTTCTCGCCGGCGGTGCGGCAACTGCACGCGCAGCTGCGCGACCACCTGCAACCGTTGCTGTCCGGCCTGCCCGGCGATGGCGGCGGCCCCCTGTCCCCGGCCACGCCACTGGCCGACAATGGCGCCCCCCCGCAACAACAATGAGCCTTGCCATGCCGTGGATGGGCATCCAGGACCTGTGGACGTTCCTGCTCGCCGTGCTGGTGTTCCTCGCCCTGCCCGGGCCCGGCACCTTCACCCTGCTCACCGCCACCGGCCGCGGCGGCGTGCGCGGCGGCTACACCGCGCTGGCCGGCCTGCTGGTCGGTGACCAGATCCTGATGTGGCTGGCCCTGGCCGGCGTGGCCGCGCTGCTGAAGGCCAACCCGCTGGTCTTCCACGCGGTGCAGTACCTGGGCGCGGCCTACCTGGTGTGGGTGGGCATCAGCCTGCTGCGCACGCCGAAGACCGAGGGCGGCGATGCCGGCCCGATCCGCATGCAGCCCGGCCGCTATTTCCAGCAGGCGATCCTGGTCAGCCTGCTCAACCCGAAGGCGATCCTGTTCTACATGGCCTTCCTGCCGCTGTTCATCGACCCGGCCGCGCACCACGGCATCGCCACGTTCGCAGCGCTGGCCGGCATCATCTTCGTGGTCAGCGTGGCCTACTGCTCACTGCTGATCGGTGCGGGCAACCTGGCCCGTCGCCACCTGATCCAGCACCCGCGCATCAGCACCGTCCTGCGCCGCGTGGCCGGCCTGTTCCTGGTCGGTTTCGGCATCCGCCTGGGGTTGAACGGATGATCCGGCGGCTGGCCGTGCTGCTGTTTGCCGTGCTGCTGGCCGACGCCGCAGCGGCGGCCGCGGCGCAGGACCATCGTTGCCTCACCGGCGGCCGCAACGACAGCATCCACCTGCTGTGGCGCTGGCTGGACGATGGCAGTGCCGACGTGCAGTACGCCGGGCAGCGCGGCCGCCTGCCGGTGCAGCGGGTCTCGCAGGAAACGACGGTGCTGGATGAAGACCGGCCCTCCCAGTTCGACAGCGTGTGGGAAGAACGCATCGAAGGCCGCCGCAACGGGCGCTATCACCTGAGCACGCAGGGCGCGCGCGTCTACGGTTTCAGCTACGAACGCGCGCGCGACGGGCGGCGCACGGCCTTCAGCGAAGACGTCGAGGCATGGCAGGAAGATGGCTGCCATTGGCCGGGCGTCGAACCGCTGACCGTAGCGTCGAGCTTGCTCGACTGAGGCGTGCCAACCAAGGTTGGCCTCTACCTATCGTGCATTCCCCCGCGCAGGTGGTCGATGAACACCCTCAGCTTGGGTGCCATCTGCTCACGCGCCGGGTAGTACAGGTGGAAGCCGGGGAACGGCGGCTGCCAGTCCTGCAGCACGCTCTGCAGCCGCCCGGCGGCGATGTCGTCGGCCACCAGCGAGGCGAAGCCCTGGGCCATGCCCAGCCCGGCGAGCACGGCGCGATGGGCGACGCCGGCATCGTTGAACACCAGCCGCCCGCTCACTTCCACCTCCAGGTCGTGGCCCTCGCGGCTGAACTCCCAAGGCATCAGCCGGCCGTTGGCCAGGCGGTGCACGATGCAGGCGTGGCCCTGCAGGTCATGCGGGGTCTGCGGCACGCCATGGCGCTCGAAGTAGGCCGGCGTGGCCACCACCACCTGCCGCTCGGGCGGCCCGATCGGCACCGCGATCATGCCCTGCGCGAGTGATTCGCCCAGGCGGATGCCGGCGTCGAAGCCCTCGGCCACCAGATCGGCCAGCGCCGGGTCGACGCACAGCTCCACCTGCACCTGCGGGTAGCGCGCCAGGAAATCGGGCAGCCGCGGCAGCACCATGCGGTCGGCGACGATGCGCGGCAGCGTCACCCGCAGCCGCCCGGCCGGCACCGAGCGCGCGCTGTCCAGTTCGGCGAAGGCCTGGTCGATCTGATCCAGGCCACCTCGCACCCGCTGCAGGAAGCGCGCGCCGTGTTCGGTCAGGCCCACCCGCCGCGTGGTCCGCTGCAGCAGGCGCACGCCCATCCGCGCTTCCAGCGCGCGCACGCTCTGCGACAGCGCCGAGGTCGACACGCCCAGCGCATCGGCGGCGCGGGTGAAGCTGGCATGTTCGGCCACGTGGACGAAGGCGACCACGGCAGTGAGAGGGGCGGAGGCATCCATTGTGAAGCCAACCTTCAAGGTGAGTCAGGTTGTACGCAGTTTATCCACACGATCGACAGGAGGAAGCTGGCTTCCCCGGCGGATGCACCGCCCCCGTGATGGAGACCAGCGATGTCGCTCGACCACTACCGCCTGCTCGGCCGCTCCGGCCTGCGGGTCAGCCCGATGGCCCTGGGCACGATGACCTTCGGCGCCGACTGGGGCTGGGGCGCGGACGAAACCGAGGCCCGCCGCATCTTCGATGCCTACGTCGAACGTGGCGGCAACTTCGTCGATACGGCAAACAACTACACCAACGGCAGCGCCGAGACCCTGCTCGGCCGTTTCGCCCAAGGCCAGCGCGACCGCCTGGTGATCGCCAGCAAGTACACCCTGGCCACCGTGCCGGGCGACCCCAACAACGCCGGCAACCATCGCAAGAGCATGCGGCGCTCGGTGGAGGACAGCCTGCGCCGGCTCGGCACCGACTACCTGGACGTGCTGTACCTGCATGCCTGGGACGACACCACCGGCGTGGATGAGGTGATGCGCGGCTTCGACGATCTGGTGCGCAGCGGCAAGGTGCTCTACGCCGGCATTTCCGATACACCGGCCTGGCAGATCGCGCGCATGCAGACCCTGGCCGACCTGCGCGGCTGGGCCCCGCTGGTGGCCCTGCAGATCGAGTACAGCCTGATCCAGCGCAGCGTGGAGCACGAACTGCTGCCGATGGCCGAAGCGCTGGGCCTGGGTGTGGTGGCCTGGTCGCCGCTGGGCAGTGGCGTGCTGACCGGCAAGTACAGCGCCACCGATCTGGCCCAGGACGAGGTGCTGGCCGCTGCGCCGGGTGGCTCGCGCCGCAACGTCGCCCTGATCAACGGCGCATTGACTCCGCGTTCGCTGGAGATCGCCGATGAAGTGACACAGATCGCCCAGGAACTGTCGCATTCGCCGGCACAGGTCGCCCTGGCGTGGCTGCTGCAGGGCCCCGGCGCCGGTGCCCTGCCCATCGTCGGTGCCCGCACCCTGGCCCAGTTCGAGCACAACCTGGCCGCGCTGGACCTGCAGCTGCCGGCCGAGGCGCTGGCACGGCTGGACGCGCTCAGTGCCGTCGCCCCGTCCTTCCCCCACGACTTCCTGCAGATGCCGCTGCCGCGCATGTTGATGAGCGGCGGCACCCGCCTGCAGCCACGCGCCTGACCCTTCCCCCTGGAGACACCCCAATGAGCACCCAGCCGATGAGCTACCCATCCATGACGACCCGCACCCTCGGCCCCGCCGGCCCCACCGTTTCCGCCCTCGGCCTGGGCTGCATGGGCATGAGCGCCTTCTACGGTGGCCGCAGCAGCGAGGACGAGGCCATCGCCCTGATCCAGCAGGCGCTGGACCGTGGCGTGACCCTGCTCGACACCGCCGATGTGTATGGCCCGCATACCAATGAACGCCTGCTCGGCCGCGCCATCGCCGGGCGCCGCAACGAGGTGTTCCTGGCCAGCAAGTTCGGCCTGAAGCTGGACCCGGGCAACCCGCAGGCGCGCGGTATCGACGGCCGCCCGGAGTACGTGCAGGCCGCCTGCGAGGACAGCCTGCGCCGGCTGGGCGTGGACCACATCGACCTGTACTACCAGCACCGCGTCGACCCGGCCGTGCCGATCGAGGACACCGTGGGTGCGATGGCGCGCCTGGTCGAACAGGGCAAGGTGCGCTGGCTGGGCCTGTCCGAAGCCTCTGCAGCCACCGTCCGCCGTGCCCATGCGGTGCATCCGGTCACGGCGGTGCAGAGCGAGTACTCGCTGTGGTCGCGCGAACCGGAGCAGAACGGGGTGCTGGCCACCACCGCCGAACTGGGCATCGGCTTCGTGCCGTATTCGCCGCTGGGGCGTGGCTTCCTGACCGGCGCCATCCGCAGCCCGGATGATTTCGAGGCCGACGACTACCGCCGCAGTTCGCCGCGCTTCCAGGGCGACAACTTCGCCCGCAACCTGGCGCTGGTGACACAGGTGCAGGCGCTGGCTGCCGAGCTGGAAATCACCCCGGCGCAGCTGGCCCTGGCCTGGGTGCTGGCGCAGGGCCCGCACCTGGTGCCGATCCCGGGCACCACGCGCGCGGCCAGGCTGCAGGAAAACCTGGGCGCGCTGCAGGTGCAGCTGGATGCGGGCGTGCTCGCGCGGCTGGATGCGGTGTTCCCGCTGCATGCCGCCGCCGGCGAGCGCTACCCGCAGGCGGTGCTGGCCACGGTGGACCGCTGAGGGCCCGGGTGGGGGCGCGCTATGCTGCAGCCCCCACCTGCAACCGCCACGGACGCACGATGACCACGATGGATGACGACACCCTGCTCGAACGCAGCTGGGAATTCCGCGAAGAGACCCTGTACCGCCAGCATTTCGGCGACACCGGCCCGGGCATCTTCCCGCTGGACATGGACCTGCTGCATGGGGTGTTCCAGCAGGAGGAAATCGATCCACGCTGGCTGCACGTAGGCGTGTTCGCCTGCCCGCCGCATGGCGAGCGCCGGCACTGGGTGTACGTCAGCTCGGGCCTGTCCAATGCGTGGGAAGGCCCGCACGAGGATGGGGATTCCGGTTTCGGCGTCGAGCTGCTGATGGAAACGCAGGACGAGGCGCCCTGGGCATTGACCACCGTGCGCTGGTTCACCGCCTACCAGCTGCTGCTGTGCCATGGGCGCATGCCAGGCGATCCGCTGTCGGCATGGGACCGGCTGAAGCTGGGCATGCCGGTGGACCGCGCCGACAGCGCGCTGCAGGCGATGGTGTTCGTTCCCGCCCCGCACTTCCCGGGTCCGCAGCAGCTGCCCTCCGGGCGCTTCGATTTCCTGCAGCTGCTGCCGGTGACGCTGGACGAGCACGCTTTCGGCCGCGAGCACGGCTTTGAAGCGGTGCTGGCCCAGCTCAGCGCCGCCGGCGCCGCGCCGGTCGTGGATCCGGCACGCGGCAGCATCGTGGGCTGACGTGCCCACCGGCGGGATCGAGGACACGGGTTTTGTGCCGATTCCGGCAGCCTGGTCGGGGCGCAGCGCGCGCCGTGGCGGGTATGACCCTCGTCAGTGGTAATGCTGCGCTGCGTTCGGTCACACTCGGGAACTTGTCGTTCCAAGTCATCCCCTTCCGAGGCCTGCATGTCCCTGCTCCGGCGCAAGTCGCTAGATTCCGTCACTGTCCATGAAGCCGGTCGGCGCCTGGTGCCGACCCTCAGCTGGCCGCACCTGATCGCCCTGGGCATCGGCGCCATCGTCGGCACCGGCATCTACACGCTCATCGGCGTCGGCGCCAACCTGGCCGGCCCGGCGGTGCTGATCTCCTTCGCCATCGCCGGTGCGGTCTGCGCCTGCGCGGCACTGTCCTATGCCGAGCTGTCGACGATGATGCCGGCGGCCGGCAGCGCCTATACCTACAGCTACAGTGCGCTGGGCGAGGTGTTCGCCTGGGTGGTGGGCTGGAGCCTGATCCTCGAATACTCGCTGGTGGTCAGTACGGTAGCGGTCGGCTGGTCCGGCTACTTCGTCGGCTTCCTGGAATGGATCCACACCCAGTTCGGCATTGATATCACCCTGCCGGCCGCACTGGCCGCCGGCCCGCACGTGGCCGGTGGCTTCATCAACCTGCCGGCGATCATCATCACCTGGCTGGTGGCGCTGATGCTGATGGCCGGTACCAAGGAAAGCGCCACGCTCAACGCCATCCTGGTGGTGTTCAAGCTGATCGCCCTGGCGGTGTTCGTGGCCGTCGCCCTGCCCGCCTTCGACCCCGCCAACCTGCAGCCGTTCATGCCGTATGGCTTTGCCAAGTCGCTCGGCCCCGATGGCGTCGAGCGTGGCGTGATGGCCGCGGCGGCGATCATCTTCTTCGCCTTCTACGGCTTCGACGCGATCTCCACCGCCGCCGAGGAAACCAAGAACCCGGCGCGTGACCTGTCCATCGGCATCATCGGTTCGATGATCGGCTGCACCATCGTCTACGTGCTGGTGGCGCTGGCCGCCGTGGGCGCGATGAGCTACGCGGTGTTCGGCCACAGCGCCGAGCCGCTGGCGCTGATCATGCGCGAGCTCGGCAGCCCGAAGGCGGCGATGTTCATCGGCGTGGTCGCGATCATCGCCCTGCCCACCGTGCTGCTGGCCTTCCTGTACGGGCAGAGCCGCATCTTCTTCGTGATGAGCCGCGATGGCCTGCTGCCGCGTGGCCTGTCCAAGGTCAACGCACGCACCGGCACGCCGGTGGCGACCACGCTGTTCACCGCCGTGGTGGTGTCGGCACTGGCCGGCGTGGCCCGCCTGGACGAAATCGCCGCCCTGGCCAACGCCGGTACCCTGGCCGCGTTCACCGCGGTGGGCATCTGCCTGGTGGTGCTGCGCGTGCGCGAGCCGAACCGCGAGCGCAGCTTCCGCACGCCGCTGGCCTTCGTGGTCGGGCCGCTGGCCGCGCTGGGCTGCATCTACCTGTTCATCAGCCTGCCGCACACCACCCAGCTGTACTTCCTGATCTGGAACGTGGTCGGCCTGGTGCTGTACTTCCTGTACAGCCGCCGCAATGCGTTGATCGCGAAATAACCGGATCACCGGTAGTGGGGGGCGCGGGGCGGGGCCCCCCCCGGGGGGGGGGGGGGGGCCCGGGGGCGGCCACTACCGGTTGCCGATACAATCGGTGCATGTCGACCGAACTGAAAACCCA
>NZ_JACVTT010000012.1:0-66807 GCF_016624665.1 Stenotrophomonas sp. S39
TAGAGCCGAGCCCATGCTCGGCTGCTCTTCGCGTTGCCGCCAACGGCAGCCGAGCGTGGGCTCAGCTCTACAGAAACGTTAGCGCGGTGGATATCCGCCGGGCATGGCCCGGCACTACCGGTCAGCCGTCCGTCGCCCACTGGATGAACGCCCAGCGCCGTGTCGGTGCCATGCCAAAGCGATGCTGCGGTGAGCGGGCATGCCAGGCGCGCACGCGGTCCTGCTCGTCCTCATCCATTGCACCGAACAGGTCCACCGCCTGGCGCACCAGGCCATCGGCATCCTGGTCCACGTCGCGCACCGATTCGGGCAGGTAGTCCACCTGCGGCTCGCGGCCCATGTCCAGCAGCATGTTGATCGGGTAACGGTGATCGGGCATCGGCACCCACTCGCGGCCCAGCAGCTCGGCCAGTTCCGTGACACCGGCACGCGGCCCGGTGGCGAAGGTGATGCAGGCGCGCTGCCGTGCATGTGCATCCAGCCGGCGCAGCGCCGCTTCCAGGTCGGGCACCATCAGCGAGCGCGAGGCGATGGCCAGGTCGCAGGGCGGCACGGCCTGCCAGTCATCGGTCCAGGACAGCGGCCACGGCGTGACATTGCCGATGCTGTCGCGCTCGATGGCCGCGCGCAGTCCATCAAGCATGCCGCTGCTGTAGTCGAGTGCATGCACGTGCTCCACCTGCGCGGCGATGGGCAGGCTGAGCAGGCCGGGACCGCAGCCCACGTCCAGCACGGTGGCAATGCCAGTGAGATCGAGCCGGGCGAGGAAGGCCTCGCTGTAGTCATCATGCCGGCGCTTCCAGCTGGACTGTGCCGCCCGCGCGTCCCAGGCGCTGGCGGGCTTGGGCTGGAAGCCGCAGGCCAGCAGGTGCTGGCGGTAGCGGGCACTGTGGTCGATGGGCTGGGGAAGCGGGGTGTTCACGATCATGCTCCAGACGCGGGAAGTGCGGCGGCGACGCGGGCAGCATCGACGCCATAGAGGGCGGCCAGCCGCGCGGGCGTGGCGATCTCCTGCGCGCGACCGAGCGCGGTCAGGCTGCCCGCCGACATCAGCGCGATGCGATCGGCCACCTGCAGCGCGTGCTGCGGTTGATGGGTGGACAGCAGCACGCCGATGCCGCGCCCGGCCAGGCGCCGCACGGTATCGAGGATGTGCAGCTGGTTGCCGAAATCGAGACTGGCGGTGGGTTCGTCCATCACCAGCAGCTGCGCCTGCTGGGCCAGGGCGCGGGCGATCAGCACCAGCTGCCGTTCGCCCCCGCTGAGAGTGGTCACTGTGCGGTCGGCCAGCGCCTGCAGGCCCAGTTCGCGCAGGCAGTCTTCGGCGATCGCTTCATCGGCGCGGCCGGGTGCGGCCAGCAGGCCCAGGTGCGCAGCGCGCCCCATCGCCACCACGTCGCGCACGCGCCAGGCAAACGGCAGTGGCGCGGCCTGGGGCACGTAGCCCATGCGCCGCGCGCGTGTGGCGCGGTCAAGCCCGCGCAGCGGCTGGCCCAGCAGGCGTACCTCGCCGGCCACCGGCGGCAGCAGCCCGAGCAGGGTACGGAACAGGGTGGTCTTGCCGCAGCCGTTGGGGCCGAGCAGGCACATCACTTCGCCCGGCTGCACCGACAGCGCGAACGGTGGGCCCAGTGCCACCCCGGCATGGCCGATCACCAGGGCGTCTGCATCCAGCAGCGACGGGGGCGGGCTCATGCACGACGCTCGCTGCGCGCCAGCACCAGCAGGAAGCAGGGCACGCCGACGAAGGCGGTGAGGATGCCCAGCGGCAGTTCGATCGGCGCCACGATGCGTGCCAGCGTGTCGGCCGCCAGCAGGAAGCTGGCGCCCAGCAGCAGGCTGGCCGGCAGCAGGCGGCGGAAGTCCGCGCCGACCAGCAGACGGGCGATGTGCGGGACCACCAGCCCGACCCAGCCGATGATGCCCGCCAGTGAAACCGCCGCGGCGGTGCACAGCGTGGCCGCTGCGATCAAGGTCCAGCGCAGCGGCGTCACCGCCACGCCCAGCGCGCTGGCTTCTTCGTCGCCCAGGCTGAGCAGGTTGACCCGCCAGCGCAGCAATACCAGCGGCAGCAGGCCGATCAGCAGCAGCGGCGCGGTTACCCGCAGATCATCGGTGACCACCGCGTTGAGGCCGCCCAGCAGCCAGAACGTGATGGACGGCAGCTGGGTGTACGGATCGGCCAGCAGCTTCAGCAGCGAAATGCCCGCGCCCAGCAGTGCGGAAACCGCTACGCCGGCCAGCACGAGCACCAGCACCGGGTCATGCCGGCGCACCAGCGCGGCCACCATGCAGACCAGGCCGACCGCACCCAGCCCGCCCGCAAAGGCAATGCCCTGGACCAGCAGCATCGGCAGGCCGAGGAACAGGCCCAGCGAAGCGCCGAGGCCGGCGCCGGCGGAGACGCCAAGGATGTCCGGCGAGACCAGCGGGTTGCGGAACATGGCCTGGTAAGCCGCGCCGGCAGCAGAGAGCACCGCGCCGATCAGCACCGCCGCCAGAACGCGCGGCAGGCGGATATGCCAGAGCGCGGCCTGCACTGCCGGAGGACTGGGCTCGCCGATGCCGAACAGCTGCCAGCCGATGGCCTGCAGCAGCGCGCCGGGCCGCACGGGGAACTGGCCGACCGAGAACGCCGCCAGCAGCATCGCCAGCAACAAGGCCCAGCCACCCACATGCCAAGCCCAACCAGGAAGCGGACGCCGCATCAGCTGCGCGGGTCCAGGTGGCGTGCGATGTCGGCGGGCAACGGCTGGCCCCACAACAGCAGATGCAGTGCCGCCAGCCTTGCGTGCAGTGCGGCCGGTGCCAGTGCCGGCGCTGCGCCGGGGTGCAGCTTGGACAGCAGCCAGGGCAGGCCTGGCAGGCGGTTGATGCCCGGCGGGCCGTCCAGCCAGCCGAACGGCAGCACCGGCGCGCAGTGCAGGCGCCCCTCGCGTACCGCGCGCAGGGCCCGCCAGCGCGGATCCTGCACGGCACGTGCGGCAAAGCCGGCATCCTGGGTCAGGATCACGTCCGGGTCCCAGGCCAGCAGCTGCTCGAACGACACCCGAGCCAGGCCACCGCTGCCGGCACTCGCCGCCACGTTGCGGCCGCCACAGAATTCGATCACCTCGGTATTGATGGAGCCGGACAGGCCGCTCTCCAGGCCATCGCTGCCGCGGCCATAGTAGACGGTGGGGCGGGAGGCGGGCGGACGCGCGGCCAGCACCTCGCGCACCAGCGCCAGTTGTGCTTCGGCGGCCGTGGCCAGCGCTTCGCCGCGCGCAGGCACGCTCAGCAATCTGCCGACGTGGCGCAGCTGCGCGGGATGGTCGGGCAGCCGGCCTGCAATCAGCTCGAAGGGGATGGCGGTCTGCTTCCAGACGCGCTCGGCGCCGTCGCGGTAGTTGGCATCGAAATCCCCCGCGTCCAGCACCAGGTCCGGCTGCAACGACAACAGGCGTTCCAGGCTGACGGTGCTGCCACGGCCGGCCAGGCGGCCGACCACGGGCAGGGTGCGCAGCGATGCCGGCAACTGCGCCAGGGCATCCGGCGAAACCTTCATCGGCCAGCCGAGCAGGCGGTCCGGCGCCACGGCGGCGATCAGCACGGCGGCCGGCGGACCGGCCGCGAACACGCGCCAGGGCGTGGCCTTCGGCGCACCCAGGCGCAGCACGCGCTGGGCGGGCATGGCCAGCAGTTCTGCACTGGCGGCCAGCAGGGGTGCCAGCGCGAAGGCCTGCAGCAGCGCACGCCGCCTCATGCCGCCGCCACCGGAGTGCTGCGGCAGGCCTTCCACCAGCGCTCCAGTGCATCGGCGTCGGCGGGCAGTTCGGCGGCCAGCCCGCCGGTGAATTCGCGCCAGGCCTGCAGGTAGGGCAGCTTCACTGCGGTCAACACGGGAATGTCGGCCATCATCAGCGCCAGCAGTTCGTCGGCCATGCCGCCGCCTTCCGATTCCAGCGTGCCGAAGCGGTTGGCGATGGCCAGCTCGGCAGGTTCCTGCAGGGCACGACGCAGTACGACGCTGGCATCGGCGATGCCGCCCGGGTCCAGATTGCAGCCGCACGACGCCGGGCCGAGCGCCTGGCTGATGGGGTAGCGTGAGCCGGGGTCGGTCACGTCCATCAGCGCCATGCGCTTGCCGTTGGCAGTGGATTCGTGTGGCAGGTGCACCAGCCCGCGCACGCGCACCCCGGCAGCCAGCTGGCGCGCGGCGAACGCGGCCAGCAGCCCATCGGGTTCGCCGCTGTGGTCATGCACGATCGCGGCGATGCGCGGTGTCGGGGTGGTGCCCATGCTCAGAACCTCCAGTTGGCGTTGGCGAACCAGGTGCGGCCGGGCATCGGGTAGCCATCGGCCAGCTCATACCACTTGTCGCCGATATTGCGCACGCCGACGTCGAAATCCAAGGCGTCGCGCGGGGCCCAGCTGGCCTTCAGGCCGACGATGCCGTAGCCGGGCAGGGCACGTACCGGGCGCGCGGTGTCGGCGTAGCTGACCTTGCGCCCCTGTTCGGCTTCCACCGTGGCCTGCAGCTTCACCTGCGGCAGCATCTGCCAGCCAAGGGCCATGAACAGGCGTTGCCGCGGGCTGTCGAGCAGGGCGACGTCGCGGTTCTGCAGGTTGGTGCGGCGCAGCCAGGTGTAGCTGCCCTGCAGATTCCAGTCATCGCCGAAGCGCTGCTGCAGCCCCAGTTCCACGCCCTGGTGGCGGGCCTTGCCGATGTTCTGCGCCTGGTTGCAGGTACTGCCGCCGCAGTCGGTCGAGGCCACGATGGCGGTCTGGATCAGGTCATCGATGCGGCTCTGGAACAGTGCTGCCTGCAGCTGGCCGCCTTCCCGCCAGCGCCCGCGCAGGCCCAGTTCGAAATGGGTGGCGTGCTCGGGGTCGAGGTCCGGGTTGGGCAGGGCCGCACCCATGCGCGCCGAATAGCGGTCCTTGATGGTCGGGAAGCGCGTGCGCCGCGCGACGCTGGCGTACCACTGCTGGTCCGGCGCCATCTGCTGCACGTACTCGACCACGCCGTTGGTGGCGTCGGTGCTGCCGGTCGGCCAGAAGTACACGCGCTTGGCTTCGCGGCGGTCGTGGCCGATGCCCACGCGCAGGTGCGAGGTATCGGTGAGCGCGATGCGGTCTTCGATGGCCACCGAGGTGGTGACATCGCGGTAGTCCCTGGTCGGCGAATGCGGATTGCTCTCGCTGTGCTTGTCTTCCTTGTAGTGCATCGCCAGTTGCAGTTCCTGGCGCGGCAGCACGGTGGTGGCCAGGGTGACCGAGCCGCCGACGGTGCGGTCGTCGTAGATGCTGGGGAAGCTGGCGTTGTCCATGGCCACCTGGTAGGTGCCATCGGTATAGGCATCCAGGCCGTTGCCGTAGGTATCGCGGTAGACGCGCGTGCGCAGGGTGGTGTGTTCGCCCAGGGCGGTGTTGCCGATGAAGTACAGGCTGTCCTTGTCCCACCAGGGCCAGCGCCAGTAGCGGATGCCGCTGCGCGCGGTGCCGGTGTAGACCGGGTTGCCCTTCTCGCCGTCCTGGCGTGCATAGCCGATGGCGTACTCATCGCCTTCGCGCGGCGTGTAGCCGAGCTTGAACGACAGGCGACGGTCTTCGCGCTGGGCATTCTGGCGGTCGCTGCCGGTGTCGGTGGGCACGCGCTTGTAATCGACGAAGCCGTCGGGCAGTGGGAATTCATCGGCCTTCAGGATCGATGCGCCCAGCTGGTAGTACCAGTCGCCCTGGCGGCCGCCAAGGTTGAAGGCCGCCTTGCGCTCGCCGCCATCGGCGATGCCCAGGCGCACATCGCCTTCGAACGGGCGGTCGGGGCGGCGACTGACCAGGTTGATCGCACCGCCGAGGATGTTGGGGCCATACAGCAGCGAGGCGCCACCGCTGGCGACCTGGATCTCGGCGAGATCGAAGGTGGTGAAGCGGCCGAAATCCACATAGCCGTCGTAGGGCACGTACAACGGGATGCCATCCAGGAACACCGGCACCTGGCGCGCATCGAAGCCGCGCAGGTAGATCATGTCCTCGTTGCGCGAGTTGCGGGCGAGGCTGACGCCGGGCAGCACGCTGACGGCCTCGCCGACGGTGTTGCGGTCCAGCTGCTGGATGCGTTCGGCATCCAGGCGGCGCTCGGCGACGGTGGCCGACGTGCCGCGGGTGGCGTGCACGTCAACCGTGCCCAGGGTGAATACCGGGGGCGGCGCGGCCGCCTCGAGGGCATGTGCGGAGAGAGGGAGCAGCAGGGACGACAGGGGTAGAACGAAACGACAGGTACGCATCCTCGCGAGTCCTCGGGTTCGTTATATCCACGATGATATAACGGTTGGCAGGGGTCAACTTGATGACCGGCCGGGGTAGTGTCGGCGGTGCGGTGAATGGGCACCTTGATTCATATCAAGGCCGGTGCGGTGCGGCGACGCCTTACACTGGGGTCCCGCACGCGCGGCATGGAACGGAGCACGATGAGCGAGGCCGACCCCACCCTGGAACTGCAGGGCAACCTGTGGCTGAGCATCGCCGGGCAGAACCTGGGCGGACGCGGGCGCTTCGCCCTGCTGGGCCTGATCGACGCCTGCGGTTCGATCAGCCAGGCCGCCAAGCGCATGGGCATGACCTACAAGAACGCCTGGGATGCGGTGGACGCGATGAACACCGCGGCCGGCGAACCGCTGGTCGCGCGCAGCGTGGGCGGTCGCGGTGGTGGCGGTGCGCGCCTGACCGAGCGTGGCCGGCAGCTGATCGCGCGCTTTGAACAGGTCGAACGTGCGCACCGCGCATTCCTGCAGTCGCTGCAGGCCACCCCCGGGCTGGACGAGGATCTGGCCCTGATCCGGAGAATCGGAATGATCACCAGTGCACGCAACCAGTTCCACGGGCGCGTCAGCGCGCTGGCCAACGGCGCCGTCAATGACGAAGTGCAGATTGAGGTCGCGCCCGGCGTGGCGGTGGTCGCCACCGTCACCCACGGCAGCGTGGAATCGCTGGGCCTGGCCCTGGGGGTGCCGGCGTATGCGCTGGTCAAGGCGTCCTCGGTGATCGTGGCGCAGGGCGATGGCACGCGGTACTCGGCACGCAACCAGTTCAGTGGCACGGTCGAGCGCATCACCGAAGGCGCGGTGAATGATGAGATCGTGGTGGATATCGGCCATGGCTGCACCGTGGTGGCGATCATCACCCGCACCAGCACCCGCGCACTGGGGCTGCAGGAAGGCGGCCCGGCCACGGTGCTGTTCAAGGCATCAAGCGTGATTGTCGGCGTGCCGATGTAACGGCGCGCATCCCGCCGGGCACGGCCCGGCGCTACCAAAGGCAGCGGCGCCCCGCCGGTGGTAGCGCCGGGCCATGCCCGGCGGAGGGCAGCGTCGCCTGCAGGTGGTAGCGCCGGGCCATGCCCGGCGGAATGGACCCCGCCGTCAATACAGCTCGCAGTGGGTGCGGCCTTCACCGCGCAGTGTCTCCCAGCGCCCCTCGCCACCGATCACATCGATGGCCTCACGCACCGCTGCTTCCAGGTGCCGCTTGTTGCCGCACAGGTACAGATGGCCGCCACGTGCCAGCAGATCACGCACGTCATCGGCGCGCTGCTGCAGCACATGCTGCACGTAGACCTTTTCGGTACCGTCACGCGAGAAGGCGGTATGCAGGCCGGCCAGCAGCCCCTGTGCGTGCCAGTCCTGCAATTGTTCGCGGTACAGGTAATCGTGTTGCCGGTGCTTCTCGCCGAACACCAGGTGCACGTCGCGCGCGTGCGTACCGGCCTGCAGTTCCTGCATCAGGCCCATCAGCGGCGCGATGCCGGTACCGGTGCCGACCATCAGCAGCGGCACATCGGCAGCGTCGGGCAGGTGGAAGCCCGGGTTGGACCGGCAGTACACGCGTGCATGGCCGGCACCGTGCAGCAGGCTGCCGGTGGCGGTGCCGCAACGCTCGCGGCCGCGAAGGTGATATCGCACCTCGCGCACGCACAGGCTTACCTGGCCGCCGCCGGGGTGCGAGGCAATGGAGTAGGCGCGCGGCAGGCGCGGCGAAAGGATGCTGCACAGCCGGTCCAGCGGGATGCTGTCCGGCGTGGCATGGTCCTGCAGAAGGTCCAGCACATCCAGGCCATGCAGGTAGGCGTCCAGTTCGCGCTTCTGGCTGACCTTGAGCAGGCCTTTCAGCGTTTCGCTGCCGCCAAGGCGGGCCAGTTCGCGCAGCATGCCCTTGCTGGGCAGGCGCAGCTCGCGGTCCTGCAGTGCCGTCACTGCCGCGGGATTGCCGTACCACGTTGCGAGTGCCTGCAGCAGCGACGGATCGTTGTCCGGGACCACGTGCAGGGTGTCGCCGGCGCGGTAGGCCATGCCGCTTCCGGCAATGTCGAGCTGCACGTGCCACGCAGCGGGGTCGCTGCTGTTCAAGCGGCGGCGCTCAACGATGGGCGCGGCAAAGGCGTTGTCTTCGCCGTAGGCGGTGACCTGCAGGCGCAGGTCCTGGCCGGCGGCCAGGTTCCCTCGCAACACCTGGCCCAGCACCGGCTGCCATTGCTGGAAGAACTGCTCGTAGCCGAGATCGGCATCCACGCGGTGCAGCAGCGGCTGCGCCTGGCGCTCGCTCAGTGCGGCGTCCAGCGCCTTGGTGAAGCCACAGAAACTGGGGTAGCCGGTATCGCCCAGGCCGAACACGGCGTAGCGCAGCCCGCTCAGCATCGGGGTCTGGCGCAGCGTTTCAAAGAACTGCTCGCCATTGGCGGGCGGTTCGCCGTCGCCGAACGAGCTGGAAATGGCCAGCAGCACGTCGCCGTGGCCGAGGCTGGCCACGTCGATATCGTTGAACGGAAGGACCTGCGGCGCGTGCGGCTGCAGCTCCGCGCCCAGGCGCTGGGCCAGGGCGCGGGCATTGCCCGACTCGGACGCGAAGCCCACCAGCAGGCGGCTGAAGGACGTACTGGTCGGGAGGGCGTTCACGCGGCCTCGTAGAAGTCGTCGAACTTTTCCTTGCTGAACTCGACCAGGTCGTAGTTCTGCATCAGGTCGTTCACCACGCGGCGGATGCTGATGTACGAGGTGATGTTGCCTTCGGCATCGAACAGCGGCTGCACGGTGGTGTCGACCACGTAGAGCACGCCGCCCTTGCCCAGGTTCGGGACGATGCCGGTCCAGGTCCTGCCGGCCTTGATGGTGTCCCACATATCCTTGTAGACGGCCTTGGGCACGTCAGGGTGGCGCACGATGCTGTGTGGCTGGCCGATCAGCTCCTCGCGCGCGAACCCGGTAAGCGTGCAGAACAGGTCATTGGCATAGGTGATGTTGCCCTGCAGGTCGGTGGTGGAGATCACCATGACGTTCTGCATGGCGTTCAGCAGCTGGGCGTTGTCGGGGGAGTAGCTCATCGCAGGTCCTTTGGATGCCGGTGACGCCGGCGTTGGGGTTCCTGCATAGAGATACGCGCACGGCACGCGGCGCGGATTGATATTGGTCAAGTGCGCCCGCGCCGGGCCCTGCGACCGGGTGACGCAGGCACTGCACACAACGATGCGTACTGAGCAGATGCCGCGCTGTCACAAAGAAATCGCCATCGCTTCACGGGTGTTTGATATGGAACCGTGCACAGTCGCGTAGAGCCTACGCAAACGTCCCCCACGTTCCGCGACGACTTCCCTCCCAGTACCAGCGCCCATCGGGGCGCCGCTGGCGTCTGCCTGACTGATTCAGAGAAGCACCATGGCCCTCGACCTCGTCGCCGATTCCCTGCACGATCCCGTTGCAGAGACTGTCCTGCCCGCCCTCGACCTCGTGCCGATCGGCACCCGTCGTGGCCCATCACAGCCGATCGAACTGCCGGAGCTGGTGCAGCGGGTACTGTTCGTCGCCACCGAGATGGCGGACTTCATCAAGGCCGGTGGCCTGGGTGATGTGGCAGCCGCGCTGCCTCGCGCGGTGCGCAGCGGCTGTGATGCGCGCGTGCTGTTGCCGGGCTACCCCGAAGTGCTGCAGCGCTTGCCGCACCTGCGCGAGGTGGGCCGCGTCGCAGGACGCGCCGGGCTGCCGGCCTGCACCGTGGCGATGGCACTGCAGGACGATGGGCTTCCCATCTATGTGCTGCTGTCCCCGGCGCTGTATGAACGAGAGGGTTCGCCCTACGTGGATGCGCAGGGCCGCGAATGGCAGGACAACGCGGTGCGCTTCGCGACATTGTCCCATGCTGCCGCAGAACTGGCTGCTGGCCGCGCCGGGCTGGACTGGAAGCCGCAGCTGCTGCACCTGAATGACTGGCCGGTGGCCATGGCGGCGGCCTATGTGCGATGGGATCGCACGGCAGTGCCGACCCTGCTGACCATCCACAACCTGGCCTATCAGGGCCTGTTCCCGTTCGCACTGGCTGCCACCCTGGGTGTGCCCGCCGAGCATCTGGACGAACTGCATTTCCACGGCCACATGTCGTTCCTGCAGGGCGGCATTGCCAATGCAACCCGACTGAACACGGTCAGCCTGCGCTATGCGCAGCAGATCACTGCCGCCGAGGATGGCTGTGGCCTGCACGAACTACTGGCACGGCGCGCCGCAGGCGGCCACCTCAGCGGCATCGTCAACGGTATCGACTCGAGCTGGGACCCGCGCCGCGACATTCACCTCAAGGCCCGTTTCAGCATCGGCCAGTGCGCCGGGCGTGAAGCCAATGCCCAAGCGGTGCGCCAGGCATTCGGCCTGCAGCCTTCGCAGGGGCCCCTGTTCGCAGTGGTCTCGCGGCTGGTCCACCAGAAGGGCCTGGATATCACCTGTGACGTTGCCCCGCAGATCGTGGCAGCCGGTGGCCAGTTGGTTGTGATCGGCGGCGGCGAGCCGCAGGTGGAGGCTCAGGTGCAGGCGCTCGCGCAGCGCTATCCGGGTCGGGTCGGGGCCTTCATCGGTTTTGAGGAGGGCCTGGCGCGGCAGATGTTCGCGGGCGCCGACTTCCTGTTGATGCCCTCGCGCTTCGAGCCATGCGGACTCAGCCAGATGTATGCACAGCGGTTTGGTTGCCTGCCGGTGGCCCATGCCACCGGTGGTCTGGTCGACACGGTCGAGGATGGCGTGACGGGTTTCCTGTTCCATGGCGCAAATGCTGATGGGCTGCGGCGCTGCGTGGAACGGGCGATGCGCACCTTCCGCCTGCCGGCATTGATGCATGCGATGCGACGGGCCGCGATGCTGCGTCCAGGCGGATGGGAAACCGCAGGCAAGGCCTATCTGGCGCTGTACCAGCAGACCTGCCAGGTGGCTGCATGAATGACGAAGGACGGGGTGCGGTGGCGTTCGAGTACGAAGGCGTAGAGCAGCGCGACGCGGCCACGCCGGTCGCGCACGAACTGCAGGCGCTGGTCCAGGGTCGCCCGGCCGATGCCTTTGCCTGGCTGGGTCCGCATGCTGATGCCAGTGGTAACCGCAGCATGCGGGTGCTGGTGCCGGGCGCGCAGCGGGTGGAGGTGGTCGAGGCGGGTGGCAGCCGCTGGGACTTGCGTGCCACCGCCCTGCCGGGGCTGTATGAGGGGCCTGCAGGGGCGGATGGGATCCCGCTGCTCACGTTGCACCTTCCCGATGGCATCGAGCAGGTGCACGACGCCTATGCATTCGGCCCGCTGCTGGATGAGGCGCTGTTGCAGCGTATCCACCAAGGGGATGCCGAGGCGGTCCGCGCCCTGGGCGCAACGCAGATGTCCGTGCAGGATGTCGAGGGCGTACGTTTCGCGGTATGGGCACCCAATGCCCGGCGTGTGGCGGTGGTGGGGGACTTCAATGGCTGGGATGGCCGCCGGCACCCGATGCGGCTGCGGCACGCCGCCGGCGTGTGGGAGCTGTTCATTCCCGGGGTGAAACCGGGCGACTGCTACAAGTTCCGCCTGATCGGCATGGACGGGCAGAGCCTACCCGACAAGCTGGACCCGATGGCGCGCTGGGCTGAGCGCTCGCCTGCCACGGCATCGCGGGTGGTCGCCTCCCAGCCTCTGCAGTGGAACGACCAGGCGTGGTTGCAGCGCCGCAGCCAGCTGGGCATCACTGCGCCGCTATCCATCTATGAGGTGCACGCGGGATCCTGGCAACGTGCCGAAGACGGCAGCGTGCTCGACTGGGACGCGCTGGCGGATCGCCTGATTCCCCACGTCACCGGTCTGGGATTCACCCACATCGAACTTCTGCCCATCAGTGAGCACCCCTTCGGGGG
The DNA here is from genome assembly GCF_016624665.1 of Stenotrophomonas sp. S39. Classification (NCBI taxonomy): domain Bacteria; kingdom Pseudomonadati; phylum Pseudomonadota; class Gammaproteobacteria; order Lysobacterales; family Lysobacteraceae; genus Stenotrophomonas; species Stenotrophomonas sp. S39. The sequence continues at coordinate 12,169 of NZ_JACVTT010000012.1, forward strand.
CTCGTGGGGCTACCAGCCGTTGGGCATCTACGCGCCAACGGCGCGCTACGGCACCCCGGAGGCATTCGCCCGCTTCGTCGACCGCTGCCACCAGGCCTGCCTGGGCGTGATCGTCGATTGGGTCAGCGCGCATTTTCCTGACGATGCCCATGGCCTGGCGCGCTTCGATGGCACGGCGCTGTACGAGCACGCCGACCCGCGCGAAGGCAAGCACGCCGACTGGGATACGCTGATCTACAACTATGGCCGCAACGAGGTGTCTGCCTACCTGATGGGCAGCGCACTGGAGTGGATCGAGCGTTTCCACATTGATGGGCTGCGCGTGGATGCGGTGGCGTCCATGCTGTACCGCGACTACAGCCGCCCGGAAGGACAGTGGGTGCCCAACGCCCAGGGTGGCCGCGAGAACCTGGAAGCGGTGGCCTTCCTGCAGCGCATGAACCAGACCCTGCACGAGCGCTTCCCGGATGTGCTGATGATCGCCGAGGAGAGCACGGCCTGGCCGGGCGTTACCAACCCGGTAGCCGATGGCGGGCTGGGATTCACCCACAAATGGAACATGGGCTGGATGCACGACACGCTGCACTACCTGCAGCGCGATCCGGTGCATCGCCCGCACCACCATAGCGAAATCAGCTTCGGCCTGGTCTACGCCTTTTCCGAGCGCTTCGTGCTGCCGCTTTCGCATGACGAGGTGGTGCATGGCAAGGGTTCGCTGCTGAACAAGATGGCGGGCGACCGCAACCAGCAGTTTGCCCAGTTGCGTGCCTACTACGCCTTCATGTGGGCCCACCCGGGCAGCAAACTGCTGTTCATGGGCGCTGAATTCGGCCAGCGCGGCGAATGGGCGCACCAGCGGGCGCTGGAATGGGATCAGGCCGGGACGGCCGAGGGGGGAGGGCTGATGCGCCTTGTCGGTGACCTCAACGCACAGCTGCAGCAGCAGCCTGTCCTGCATGGGGACGAGCGTGACGAGCGCGGGTTTGCCTGGAGCGTCGCCGACGATAATCGCAACAGCGTGTACGCCTTCATCCGCCAGGACCCCGCAGGCTTTGCCCCCGCGATGCTGGTGGTCAGCAACTTCACGCCTGTGCTGCGCGAAGGCTACCGCGTTGGCGTGCCCGAAGCCGGCCAGTGGTCGGAGCGGTTGAACACGGACAGCCACCATTATGCCGGCGGCAATGCCGGCAACCTGGGTGCGGTGGCGACAGAACCCAGTCCGATGCACGGCCATGCGCAGTCGCTTCGCTTGACGCTGCCGCCGATGTCCACGCTCTACCTCCAGGTTGTCACATGACCGCGGTCGGTCGTCTGGGTGCGTCGCCAGTGTCGGAATGCGTGGTGGATTTCAGGTTGTGGGCACCGGACATCGCGCAGATGGAACTGGTGCTGGGTGACGCACCATTGCCCATGCGCCGGGAGGCGGACGGCCTGCATTGGATCCGTACGACGGCGGCGCATGGCGACCGTTATCGCTACCGCCTGCCGGATGGCAGTGAGGTACCGGACCCAGCATCGCGCTGGCAGCCGGAGGGCGTGGAGGGCCCTAGCGCCGTCGTGGCGCCCGGTGCCTACGCCTGGCAGACGCGGGATTGGAGCGGCGTGGCCTGGTCGGATATGGTCATCTACGAAGCGCACGTGGAGGCGGCCGGCGGCTTCGCTGCATTGACGGCACAGCTGCCGCTGCTCGCTGCGACGGGCATCACCGCGATCGAGCTGATGCCGGTGGCGCAGTTTCCTGGTACACGCAACTGGGGCTATGACGGTGTGTTTCCCTATGCGCCTGCGCAGGCCTATGGCGGGCCAGACGCGCTGAAGCGCTTCGTTGATGCGGCCCATGCCGCCGGTCTGGCGGTGCTGCTGGATGTGGTCTACAACCACTTTGGCCCGCAGGGCAACCACCTGGCGCAGTATGCAAAGGCCTTCTTCCACAGCGGCCGCAGTACCCCGTGGGGTGAAGCCATCGACTTCGAGCAGCCCTGGGTGCAGCGCTTCTTCATCGACAATGCGCTGATGTGGCTGCAGGAGTACCGGTTGGATGGGCTGCGCCTGGACGCGGTGCATGCCATCGATGACGACCGCTTCCTGCAGCAGCTGAGCGATGCGATCCGTGCCGAGGTGCCGCACGCGCATCTTGTGCTGGAAAACGAGCGCAACCAGGCCCGTTGGTTGCGGGGTGCCTACCAGGCGCAGTGGAATGATGATTTCCACAATGCCCTCCATGTGTTGCTGACCGGCGAGCATGAGGGCTACTACGCCGCTTACGCCGGGCGCGCCGAAGCGTTGCTGGCGCGCACCCTGGCCGAGGGCTTTGCCTGGCAGGGCGAGCCCGACCTGCATGGCGAAGCCCGCGGTGAGCCCAGTGGCGATCTGCCGCCGTCCCGTTTCGTGGTGTTCGCGCAGAACCATGACCAGGTGGGCAATCGCGCCTTTGGCGACCGGCTGAGCCAGTTGCTGGAACCGCAGGCGCTGCGCATGGCCACCGCGCTGACCGTACTCACACCCATGGTGCCCATGCTGTTCATGGGTGAGCCATGGCAGGCCACCGCGCCATTCCTGTTCTTCACCGATTACCAAGCGCCGTTGGACGAGGCGGTGCGTGAAGGGCGCCGACGTGAATTCGCGGGTTTCGGTGCATTTGCGGATGCCGCTTCACGGGCCCTGATTCCCGACCCGAATGATCCCGCGACACTGCAGGCTTCGTACGTTCCCCCTCCGGATGACGGCTTTGCTTCGCAGCAGGCGCTTGGATGGCTCCGCGAACTGCTCAGCCTGCGCCGGCGCTATCTGCAGCCCGGCCTGGAGCAGGCACGTTCGCTGGGAGCGAAGGTGCTGGGCCCGGGCGCGGTGCAGGCCGGTTGGCAGTTGCCGGCGGGACAGTGGTGGATTGCCATCAACGCCGGGCCGGCCGAGCTGGCGCATGCCCTCCCTGATGGAGAACGGCTGCTTGACCTGCCGAACGGCCCGTTGCTCCTGCCGGGTGGTGGTCTGCAGCTGCGCTGGCTGCCGGCATGAGCCGCGATGCAGCGCTGCAGGCCGCCGCACGTGCGGCTGGGCTGATACCGCAGTGGGAAGATGTTTCCGGGCGCCAGTGCGATGTGGCACCGGAGGTGCTGCGCGCGGTACTGCAGGCGCTGCAGCCGGATGGTGCCGACGTGAGGGGGCCGCTGCACACGGCTATCTGCGGCGAGGCCGTGGCCCTGCCCAGCGCTGTGGGCACGGCGTGCTGGGTGGACGAAGCCGGGCAGGCGACCGTGGCGCGCCAGGAGGGCGATGGACGCTGGCGCGTACCCTCGCAGCCCGGGTACTGGCACTGGCAGCAGGGGCCGCGTCGCATTGCGGTTGCGATCGCGCCACGGAAGGCATGGTGGCCCTCACAGGTCGACCGCGGCTGGGGATTGGCCGCGCAGGTCTACAGCCTGCGCAGCGCCGGCGATGCCGGTATTGGCGACAGCGCAGGTTGCGTGCCCTGGCTGCAGCGGCTGCGTCAGCAGGGCGGGCAGGCGCTGGCACTCAGCCCGATGCATGCTGGCTTGCCACCTACGGCCGGCTACAGTCCCTATTCGCCCAGTGACCGTCGCTGGCTGGACCCGCTGCAGGCATCGCTTCTGCAGGCCGTACCGGAGGCAGCCCGCGCGGCACTCGCGGAAGATTCTGCCTTGGCCCGCGCCGTGCAAGCGGCTAGTACCGCGCGTCGTATCGACTGGCCCGGCGCCGCCGACGTCAAATGGCGCTGGCTGTGCTCGACCCGGCGGCATCTACAGCAGGCGCAGTCCGAGCTGTGGGCAGAGGCCTGCCAGTGGCGCACCGACGCAGGGGCTGCACTGCAGGACTATTGTCTGCTGGCTGCCGACGCCCGCAGCGGGACCGCGGATGACCACGCTCTTGCGCAGTGGATGGCGCAGCGCTGCTGGGCCCAGGTCCATGCCGAAGCGCGTGCCAGCGGCGCCGGCATCGGGCTGGTTGCCGATCTGGCGATCGGTTGCGCGCCTGCAGGCGCCGAGGCGCGCTCGCAATCGCATGCAATGCTGGCGGGCCTGGAGCTGGGTGCGCCACCCGATCCGTTCAATACCCAAGGCCAGGCATGGGGCATCACCAGCTTCTCACCGCTTGCGCTGCGCAGGCAGGGCTATGCGCCCTTCATCACGCTGCTGAGGGCGGTCATGGCCAGCCGTGGCGGCGTGCGTATCGACCACATTCTGGGCCTGCACCGGTTGTGGGTGCTGCCCCAGGGCGCGCCGGCCAGTGAAGGGGTCTATCTGCAGTTCCCGCTGCAGGACCTGTTGAACCTGCTGGTGCTGGAATCCTGGCGGCATCGATGCGTGGTCATCGGCGAGGACCTGGGCGTGGTTCCCGACGGTATTCGCCAGCAGTTGGCCGCCCGCGGCGTGCTCGGTGTGGATGTCCTGCCATTCACCCGCGATGCGTCGGGTTTCCTTCCCGCTGCGCGCTGGCGCCGGGATGCCGTTGCCATGCCTTCAACCCATGATCTACCGCCCCTCGGGGGATGGCTGCGTGGGCGCGACCTGCGCTGGCGGGCGCGCCTGGGCGAAATCGAAGACCTGCCTGCAGCGCTGGGACAGCGTCGGCAGGATGCAGGGGCACTGGCAAAGATCATAGATGGAGACAATGTGGAAGACGAAGCACTGGACCTGCTGGCCCGCACCCCATCTCGGCTGGCCCTGCTTCCTTTGGAGGACGCTCTGGGCCTGCGCGCACAGGTCAATCTGCCGGGAACCGTCGGCGGCCATCCGAACTGGCGCCGCCGGATGCCCCTGCAGGTGGATGAGCCTGCGTTGCAGGCGCGCCTGCAGCGCGTCAGCATCGGCCGTGGTGGAGCCATGCCATGACCGCGTTGCGCGCGACCGCGCGGCTGCAGCTGCACAAGGGCTTTGATTTCGATGCAGCGGCGGCACAGGTGGACTACTTCGCCGACCTAGGGGTCAGCCATCTCTACCTGTCGCCCATTGCAGCCTCGATGCCGGGCTCGACCCACGGTTACGACGGCATCGATCCCACCCTGATCAATCCAGAGCTGGGCGGGGAGGGCGGATTCCTGCGGCTGGCACAGCGTGCACGTGCGCGCGGCCTGGGCCTGCTTCTGGACATCGTGCCCAACCATCTGGCGGCCGCGCCGCAGAACCCCTGGTGGTCGGATGTGCTGATGCACGGTCGGCGCAGCCGGTACGCACAGTGGTTCGACATTGACTGGGATGCCGCCAGCGGCGGTGAGCGGCTGTGGCTGCCGGTGCTGGACCGGCCGCTGCAGGAGGCAGTACAGGCGGGCGTCGTGCGCATTGAGGACGGTGGCGATCAACCGTACCTTTACCACCATGACCTGCGCCTGCCCCTGTCACCGCGCAGCTATCCGCTGCATCACGGTGTTCGGCAGGGCTGGATTGAACGTTGCAACCGCTCAGCGGAGCGGATGCATGCGCTCCTGCAGCGGCAGCACTACCACCTTGCGTGGTGGCGGAGCGCAGGGGACCAGGTCAATTACCGGCGATTCTTCGACATCACCTCCTTGGCCGCACTGCGGGTCGAGCGGGAGGATGTCTTCGCTGCCGTACACGCGCTGCCGCTTCGGCTGGTGGGCGAAGGCTGGGTCGACGGCCTGCGGATCGATCACATTGATGGCCTGGCCGACCCGGGTGCATACCTTGGGCGGCTGCGCGCACACCTCGATCAGGCCGCAGAAGCAGGCGGACGCCGGGGCGCAGACATCACTCTGCACGTGGAGAAGATCCTCGCCGAGAGTGAGGCACTGCCTGCGGACTGGGCCTGTGACGGTACCACCGGCTACGACTTCATGGATCAGGCCGGTGCCTGGCTGCATGAGCAGGAGGCTGCAGAATCGCTGAATGGAGAGTGGCAGGCACGCTCGGGTGACCCGCGCAGCCTGGACGCGGTGCAGCTGGCGGCCCGCGATGCGCTCCTGGATGGATCGCTGCACGCGGACCTGCAGCGCCTGATGCGCACCGTGAAGCAGGCGATCGGTGAAGCAGCCGCCCGTAGCGACCTCAGCGATGCGATGCTGCGCAGGGCGGTGTGTGCGCTTCTGCGCCATTACCCGGTCTATCGACCCTATGCGTTGCAGACGCAACCAGAGCGGGACATGCTGAGGCGGGCCGACGCAGCCGCAGCGCAGCAACTTGATGCGTCGGGACGCGCGGCGCTGTGTCTTCTGGTGGACGCCCTGCAGTCGCCGGAGGGCCACGGACTGCGCGTGCGGTTTGGCCAGCTGTCGGCACCGCTCAATGCCAAGGCGGTGGAAGATACGGCTTTCTATCGCTACTACCGGCTCCTGTCACGCAACGAGGTAGGCAGTGATCCGCAGCGGGTCGGCCTTGCCAGCGAGGCAATGCTTGCGTTGGCCCAGGCCCGCGGGAACCAGCACCCGCAGGCCATGCTTGCCCTGGCCACGCATGATCACAAGCGCGGCCCGGATGCGCGTGCCCGACTGGCGCTGATCAGCGCCGACGTCGGGGCATGGCAGTCAGCGCTGGCCGAGTGGGAGCGGCAGTGCGCGGCAGCAGCCATGCCGATGCCATTGCCCGCCGCCGAAAGCTATGCACTGTGGCAGGCGCTGGTCGGCGCGTGGCCGATGCGCGGTGCGCCCGCAGCGGACTTCCCTCACCGCATGGACCAGTGGCTGCGCAAGGCACTGCGGGAAGGCAAGCGGATCAGCAACTGGCTCGATCCCGATCTCGCCGTCGAAGATGCCGCGCAGCAGTGGCTGCAAGATTTGACGCACGCCAACGAACTGCAGGGCGTGCGCGATGCACTGGCTGAGTTCGTGAGGACACTAGCGACCGCCGGCGCGAGCAACGGACTGGCGCAATTGTGTCTGCAGCTGTGCCTTCCGGGTGTTCCCGATATCTACCAGGGCACGGAGTTCTGGGACCTCAGTCTGGTGGATCCGGATAACCGGCGCCCCGTGGATTTCGCGCAGCGCGCACAGGCGTTGGCTGATGATCGATCGTGGCCGCAGTTGCTGCAGGACTGGCGCGAAGGAGCGCCCAAGATGCGCCTGCTTTCGCTGCTGTTGCGGCTGCGGCACGAGCACCCTGCGCTGTTCCTGCAAGGCACCCTGCATGGCCTGCCCAACCCTGCATCGGATCGCCTGGTCTTCGTGCGTGAGCACGCCGGGCAGGCGCTGTTGGTGGCGGTACGCAGGGCGAGCGTCGCGCGATGCCCGGGGCCGGGTCTGGCCTGGCAGGACGACGATGCGACGGCTGCCGCGGTGGTGCCGCACCGGACGATGCGCAACGTGCTGGACGGTCGCACGGAAGTTTTCAACGGTTCCGCCTCGGCCGCGCTGCTGTTTGCCGGCAGTCCCGTGGCGGTGTGGATCAGCCAGGAGAGTGGGGCAGATGGACAGCAGTGAACGACGCCGCCGTATCGAGATGCTGGCGCACCAGATCTGGGAGGCCGAGGGCCGCCCCGATGATCAGCAGCAGCGCCATTGGCATATGGCCGAGCGCCTTGTGGAAGCAGAAATTGCAGCCCTTCATGCGGGTGAGGACGAGAACGATGGCAACCCGTAAGTGGACACAGACCTCGCGTGTGCGCGAGGGCAGGCCGTTCCCGCTGGGCGCGACCTGGGATGGGCTGGGGGTGAATTTCGCGCTGTACTCGCGGCATGCCACCAAGGTGGAGCTGTGCCTGTTCGATGCGCGCAATCGCGAGATCGAGCGCATCGCGCTTCCGGAGTACACCAACGAGGTGTGGCACGGCTATCTGCCGGATGTGCGCCCGGGCCAGCGCTATGGTTACCGCGTGCATGGCCCCTATGCGCCGCAGGATGGGCACCGTTTCAATCCGAACAAGCTGCTGCTGGACCCGTATGCAAAGCAGATCGTGGGCGAGATCAAATGGGCGCCGCACCTGTTCGGCTATACGCTGGGACACCGCGATGCCGATCTGAGCTTCGACCGCCGCGACAGCGCTCCGTACATGCCGCGCTGCGCGGTGATCGACCCGGCCTTCAGCTGGGGCAGCGAGCGCGCGCCCGCTACGCCGTGGGATCGCTCGGTCATCTACGAGGCGCATGTGCGCGGCCTGACCATGCAGCATCCCGGCGTCCCCCCTGCCGAGCGCGGCACGTTCTCGGCGCTGCGGCATGATGCGGTGGTGGACCATCTGGTGCATCTGGGCGTCACGGCCATCGAGCTGCTGCCGGTGCACGCCTATGTGGACGACCAGCAATTGCTGGAGCGCGGCCTGCGCAACTACTGGGGCTACAACACGATCGGCTTCTTCGCGCCGCAGCCGCGCTACCTGTCGCTGGAGACGGTGGCCGAGTTCAAGCAGATGATCGCCCGGCTGCACAGTGCAGGCATCGAGGTCATTCTGGACGTGGTCTACAACCATACCGCTGAAGGCAATGAGCTTGGGCCGACGCTCTCGTTCAAGGGCATCGACAATGCCAGCTACTATCGCCTGGCCGATGATCGCCGCTTCTATATCAATGACACCGGCACGGGCAATACCTTCGACCTGACCAACGCCGGCGCGCTGCGCATGGTGATGGATTCGCTGCGGTACTGGGTGACCGAGATGCGCGTCGATGGCTTCCGCTTCGACCTCGCCACCATCCTCGGCCGCGAGCGGCACGGCTTTGACCCGTCGGGCAGCTTCCTCGATGCGGTGCGCCAGGATCCGGTGCTCAGCCAGGTGAAGCTGATTGCCGAGCCATGGGACATCGGGCCCGGCGGCTACCAGCTGGGGCAGTTCCCACCCGGCTGGGCCGAGTGGAATGACCGGTTCCGTGACACCACCCGCGCGCTATGGCGCGGGGATGCCGGCCAGTTGCCGGAATTCGCGGCGCGGTTCACCGGTTCTGCCGATCTGTTCGACCATCACGGCCGTCGGCCGTCGGCCAGCATCAATCTGGTCACCGCGCACGATGGCTACACCCTGCACGATCTGGTGAGCTACAACGACCGCCACAATGAGGCCAATGGCGAGGACAACCGCGATGGCCATTCCCACAACCTGTCGTGCAACCACGGCGTGGAAGGCGATACGGACGATGAGGGCATCCTCGCCGTGCGTTCGCGGCAGATGCGCAATCTGCTCGGTACGCTGCTGCTCGCACAAGGTACGCCAATGCTGCTGGCGGGCGATGAGTTTGGTCATTCGCAGCAGGGCAACAACAACGCCTATTGCCAGGACAATCCGCTGAGCTGGATTGACTGGGAGCGTGCGGCGCAGCCGGGTGCGCAGGCGCAGGCGGCCTTCGTACGGCGTGCTCTGGCACTGCGTCGCCGCTACGGGCTGCTGCGCCGCAACCGTTTCCTTACCGGCGACTACGACGAATCGCTTGGAATGCGCGATATTGAATGGCGCAGGCCCGATGGGCAGCCCATGGGCGAAGGGGATTGGCACAACCCGGCGCAGCGGGCGTTGCTGATCGTGCTGGACGGACGCAGCCCGGACAGCGGGCTGCGTGAGCCAGGCCGTCATGTCAGCCTGGCCCTGCTGTTGAACCCGGGTGACCAGGCACAGCGGTTCTGGCCGTCCGACGAGACGCTGTCGTTCCGTCGCGTGGTGCTGCAGACCGACGATGCGCCACTGGAGATGGACGAGGAAGGGCAGTGGACGCTGCCTGCGCGGAGCCTGTGCCTGCTGGCCTCCAGCAGCGCAGGGTGATGGTGTGGCGCCGGGCGTGGCCCGGGGCCGCAGCCTGGGTTGCGCCGGGCCATGCCCGGCGGGCCGTTCACCCCATCACCTGGCGCAGTACTCCCGCAGAAACCACACCGATCAGCACCGTCGGCAGCATCGACCACCGCGTGGCAGCCAGCAGGGTGATCGCCAGCGCGGCAAGATCGGCCGAGTGGCTGGAAACGAAGTCCGGTGCGATCACCGAGATCAGCACGCAGCCCGGCGCCGCTTCCATCACCGTGACCGCGCGCTTGCTGAGGGTGCGGTTGCGCAGGGCCAGGTAGCCAAGGATGCGGGTGAGGTAGGTCACGGCCGCCATCAGCACGATGGTCAGCAACGAGGTCCAGTGGATCAGTCCGCCGAGGATCATGCCGCGTCCTCCGCCAGCAGCCACGCGGCGGCAAGCCCGGCCAGCGCACCGCTGGCCACGTACCACGCGCCGGGCACCAGCAGGTAGGTGCCTGCGGCCACCAGCAGGCTGACCAGCCAGGGGCGAGCGGCCTTCATGCCCTGCCACATGCCGCGCAGCAGCACCAGGAACACGGCCGGGAAGGCCATGTCGAACCCATAGGCGTGGATGTCGCCCAGCAGCGGCCCGACCAGCGCGCCCAGCGTGGTGAACACCACCCAGACCGTGTACAGCCCCGCCGAGACTCCCAGGTAATAGGCCAGGCTGAAGCCGCGCCCACGGTGCCGTGCATCGGCCACGCCCAGCGCCCAGCTTTCATCGCACATGAAGAACAGCGCGGGCAGGACCCGGCGCCGCGGCAACTGCTGCAGCAAGGGGGCGAGGCTGGCGCCCATCAGCAGGTGGCGGCTGTTGACCAGGGCGGTGATGGCCACGATCAAGGCAATGTGCGGCGGCGAGGTCCACAGTTCCACCGCGGCGAATTCGGAGCCGCCTGCGAAATTGAGGCCGGTCATCAGCGGCACTTCCAGCGCGGTCAGGCCCCTCTGCGCGGCCTGGGCGCCCAGCACCAGGGCAAAGGGAAGGAAGCCGATCATTACCGGGATGGCGGCGCGCAGGCCACGCAGGAATTCGGCGCGGGGCGCAGTGTCGCAGGCGGGGTCGGGCAGGGGCAGGGTGGTGCGGGCGTCCATGGAGCGATCGCGGGTGGGGGGACGACCATGCTAACGGCCAGCCCCTCGAATCGGGTTGCGTTGATGCCGTGATGATCCGAATATCTGCAATCCTGTGCGCGCCATCGCCATTCCAGTGAAATCCCATGCAGAACGAGCTCGACAGTCTGGACCGCCGCATCCTTGATGCCCTGCAACGTGACGGGCGGCTGCAGAACCTGGAGCTTGCCCGGCAGGTCGGCCTGTCTCCGTCGGCCTGCCTGCGCCGGGTGCGGCTGCTGGAGGAGGGGGGCTACATCGACCGCTACGTGGCGCTGCTGAACCCGGCCAAGGTCGGGCGCGGCTTCACGGTGTTCGTGCGGGTGTGGCTGCGCGGGCAGGACGAGGACACCACCAACCACTTCATCAACAGCATCAAGTCTTTCCCCGAGGTGCTCGAGTGCCACCTGATGGCGGGTGACTGCGACTTCCTGCTGCGGGTGGCCGTGGCGGACCTGGATGCGTACCGGCAGTTCCAGATCCGGCACCTGAACCGCATCGCGGGCGTGCAGAACACCAAGACCGAGATCCCGATGCAGCGGATCAAGCAGACCACGGAGCTGCCGCTCTGAGCTCCGGCTCTCAGCCCACCTGCCCGCGCTCGCTGGTGATGCGGGCACCCTCGCGCATCACCAGGGTCACCGGGGTCTTCTCCACCACCTCCAGCAGCCGCGACCACTGCGCATCGCTCAGCTCGGCGCTGGCGTGCAGCACCCGGTGCACATGCAGGCGACCGTCCGCGTCGCGCTCCGACCGCAGTTCGGCGTGGAACTCGCCCAGCTCCCAGCCCTTGCGCTGGGCATACATGCGCAGGGTGATGGCCGTACATGAGGCCAGCGAGGCCAGGTACAGGTCGAAGGGGGCGAAGCCGCGGCCCTGGCCGCCCAGCGACGCCGGTTCGTCGGCATAAACGGAATACGTGCCGTTGCTGACGTGGTGCAGGTAGTTGTCGGCGGTGGAGGTGATGCGTGCGTAGGCCATTGGGGGCACAGGAAAGTGGAGGCCGGGAAATGGTACCGCCGCCGGCCCGGCACCGGTACGTGGCCCTGTCGTCACGCGATCTTGTAGGCCGATTGGCCACCCTTTGCCTGCAACAGACGGAGGTGCCGCCTGGACAGGAGCGTTGTACGTGTTGGGAGCCGTTGATAACCCGGGCCTGCAAGGGGTGCGTGTGCTGGTGGCGGAAGATGAATTCGCCATTGCCATGTTTCTGGTCGACTATCTGGAACTGAAGGGCGTGCACATCGTGGGCCCCGCTGGTGACCTCGCCGCGCTGAACAGGCTGTTCGACGAGCAGCCCATCGATGTCGCCCTCCTGGATATCAACCTGGGGGGCGAGCAGGTCTACCCCTTGGCGGATCGGCTGGCGGCCGCCGGCATTCCGTTCCTGCTGACGTCCGGCTATGACGACAACGTGCCCAGCCGCTTTGCCGATGCGCCTCGCTGCGCCAAGCCCTACCACATCCAGGCGCTGGCCCAGCAGCTGGAGACTCTGGTGCATGCCCGCCGCGCCACCGCAGGTGGCAGTTGAAGGTGCCGCATGGCTAGCCGGATGGAGCTGAGCGCTCCCGTCGCCACGACGCCGGTGCTGCCCACGTCGCCGCCGCTGCACGCGCTGCGCGGCGGCATGGCCGAACGGATCGCCGGGCACGACTGGTCGGCCACCCCGCTGGGGGACCGTGACGGCTGGGCGCCGCACCTGCGGGCGACCGTGGACCTGATGCTGGCCCACGGCTTCCCGATGATCGTGCTGTGGGGCGAAGAACTGGTCCAGCTGTACAACGACGGCTACGCCGAGATCCTGGCCGACAAGCACCCGCACGGCCTGGGCCAGGCGACCCGCATCTGCTGGCCCGAGGTGTGGCACATCAACGGGCCCATCTATGCTCGGGTATGGCAGGGCGAAACCATCACCTACGAGGACAAGCTGTATCCGCTTGCCCGGCAGGGGGTGCTGGAAGACATCTGGTTCACCATTACCTACAGCCCCATCCGTGATGCGTGCGGGCGCATCGATGGCGTGCTCGTCACGATGTTCGAGACGACCGCCGCGCATGCCGCGCACGCCGCACGGGAGCATGAACAGCGACGCAGGCGGCAGAGCGACGAGCGCCTGTCACTGGCCTTCCAGATGCTTCCGGTGGGGCTGTGCATCGTCGATACCGAAGGCCGCGTGCTGCAGTCCAACGAGCAGATGCGCGCCTACCTGCCCAGCGGCGAACTGCCGTCACGCGACAGCCGCAACATGCCGCGTTGGCAGGGCTGGCATGAGGATGGCAGCCTGATCGGCCCGGAAGACTTTGCCGTAGCGCGCGCGCTTCGCGGCGACACGGTCGTGCCAGGGCTGGAATTCCAGTTCACCCACGAGGATGGACAGGTGCGCTGGACACGCGTTGCAGCGGCGCCGTTGCGGGATGCGCAGGGCGAAGTCACCGGTGTGTTCGCCATCGCCATCGACATCGATACGCTGAAGCGCGCCACCGAGCGCCAGGCCGTGCTGCTGGCCGAGCTGCAGCACCGGGTGCGCAACATCATGGCGATGATCCACGCCATCGCGTGGCGCACGCAGGAAACCGTAGGCAGCGTCGAAGAGTATGCCGAGCGGCTGTGCGGCCGGTTGATGTCACTGGCCCGCACCCAGGCGCTGCTGACCCGCGGTGACAATGCGGGGGTCTGCCTGCGCGGCATGCTGGACGAGGAAATATCGGTGCAGGTGCACCGTTCTGACCAGTATCTGCTGGAAGGCCCTGACGTGCTGCTGCCGCCGAAGGCTGCCGAGGTCCTCTCGCTGGCCGTGCACGAACTGGCGACCAACGCGCTCAAGTATGGGGCCATCCGCAGCAATGGTCGCATCGAAGTTTCGTGGTCCGTGCAGGTGCAGGTGGGGGATAGTCCCTGGCTGGCCCTGCACTGGTGCGAGCGGCATTCGCCCGTGGACGGCTGGTCGCAACCGCAGCGACGCGGGCTCGGCTGCTCGCTCATCGAGAAGCGGGTGCCTTACGAGCTGGCCGGCAGCGGGCAGCTGCTGTTCCGCGCCGACGGCGTGGATGCCCACATCCGTTTCCCGCTGCGGGACCGGGACAGCCTGCTGCAGACCGACGCACCGGCAACGGGTTGACGCGTCGCGGCCGGCTACGCGCCGGGAAGCGGCTCATGCAGCGGGCAGCCATTGTGCTGCGAGCGATGCGCGCGCGAAGCAGCCATCACCACGCGGCGTGCCCGATTCAAAGCGCCCAATGGCCGGTGCGCCTGCAGTGCGTGCCATGGGCTGAAGGCCAGGCGGTCCTCGATGCCCGGTGACTCGGCGTCGTCCCAGCTCACCTGGGGTGGAACGTGCAGCGTAGCCACTGCAATGAACGGGCTCTGCTCCTGCGGCCATTCCACCGAGGCATCCTCGATGGGCATCGTCTGCTCGTCACGGCACAGCTGTGCACACAGTTCCCAGACAAGCTCAGTGCGGCCGCTGGCAAGCGCGTCCTGGATGGCATCGCGCTGGCTGTCCTCGCTGTTCTCCACGGGCGCACCGCTGAGCGACAGCAACGTCGCGGAGACGGGGCGAAGGCAGAACTTGGCCACATAGGGGCCGAAGCGGAACGGCACCTGGCTGAAGAAGGTTTCGCCCATCGGGTGGGTCTGCGGTTCGCCACCCATTCCCTTGATCTTGCCGCTGCCGCCGCCAGCGGCTTCCAGCAGCCGCTCGCCGCCACGCAGGGCGGCTGAAATCACTGCCTTGGTGCGCGGCATGCGCTCGGTGGTTGCCGCCAGCAGCTTGGTGGAGCGGAGGAAGCCCTTGGGGCCAGGGCTGGTGAAGGCCGGGCCGTTGACCATCAGGAAGTCCTGGCTGTGCTGTTCTTCGCTTTCCGCCACGCGCTCGCCCGGCACGCCAAGAATCTTCAGCGCAATCGCACGTGGCGTGGACACCGTGTCCGGCAGCTGCTCGGCAGGCGGGGAAGAGAAGCGCACGACCGCTTCATACGCGCCCGGCGCGGCAAACAGTCCATGTGCGAGCTCCTCTGGCAGGTTGTCTGCTATCTGCAACTTTCCCTTCAGCAGGGCCTGGCCCTTGGCGTGCACGGCGCGATGCGCGTGGCCTTCAGCGGCGGCGACCGTGCGGGCCATGTCCAGGAACACATCGCGCAACGCATCGATGGTCTCAGCTTCGTCAGCCTCGGGCTGCTCCATGCCGGCATGGAACGGAACGGGGGAAAGTAGCGGGCGCATGGCTGGCTCCATCAGGGATGAAGCCAGCATGCGTGATTGCGGTTATCCGCCAGTGCAGGGCCGGCATGGGCCGCTTTCACGACCCATGCGCGGGCGCCTGCGATGCCTCAGGCAGGCTTGGGTGCCTCGCCGTCACCGGCGTCCGGCAGCGGCGGCAGGGTCGGGTCCACGGTCACCGGGACATCGCTCTTGAGCAGCGCAGCGGCTTCCTTGTCGCTGGCCACGGCCGGCGGTGAACCGCGCAGCGGCATGTTCGCCGTCTCCTTCACGAACATCATGGTGACCAGGCCGACCACCGCCGCAACCATCAGGTAGTAGGCCGGCACCAGCGGGTCGCCCGTGCGCTCGACCAGCCAGGCGGTGACCAGCGGCGTGGTGCCACCGAACAGCGAGACCGACACGTTGAAGGCGATCGACAGTGCGCTGTAGCGCACCGGCGTGTAGAACAGCGCCGGCAGCGTGGAGGGCATCGAGCTGGTGAAGCACACCAGGGCCAGGCCGAGCAGCATCAGGCCGAGGAAGATCAGCCAGTCATTGCCGCTGCCGATCAGCAGCAGGCAGGGCACGGCCAACACCAGCAGCGCGATGCAGGCACCGATGATCATCGGCCGGCGGCCCAGCTTGTCGCTGAAAAGCCCGCCGACGATGTTCAGCGGCATCATCACCAGCATCACGATGATGATCAGCAGCAGGCCCTTGCTCTCGGCATACCCCATGGTCACGCTCAGGTAGCTGGGCATGTAGGTCAGCAGCATGTAGTCGGTGACGTTGAACACCAGCACCAGGCCCATGCACACCAGCAGCTGGCGGCCATGCACGCGGAACAGGTCCCCCAGGCCCGGGCGGTCGTGCTCGCGCTTCTCGGCTTCTTCGGCAAAGGCGCGGAAGGCCGGGGTTTCTTCCAGCTTCATGCGCATGTACAGGCCGAGCAGGCCCAGCGGGCCGGCCACCAGGAACGGAATGCGCCAGCCCCAGTCCAGCATGTCCTCGCTGCTCAACAGCATGTGCAGCGCGGTGACAGTGCCTGCACCGGCGATGTAGCCGCCCAGCGTGCCGAACTCCAGCCAGCTGCCCATCAGGCCGCGGTTGCGGTCGGTGGAATATTCGGCGATGAAGGTCGCCGCGCCGCCGTACTCGCCGCCTGTGGAGAAGCCCTGCACGACGCGCGCGAGCAGCAGCAGGACCGGCGCCCAGATGCCGATGCGCTCGTAGGAGGGGATCAGGCCGATGGCAAACGTGCCCAGCGCCATCAGGATCATGGTAAAGGCCAGCACTTTCTGCCGCCCGTAGCGGTCACCCAGCGGGCCGAACACCAGGCCGCCCAGCGGGCGCACCAGGAACGCCACGGTGAAGGTGGCAAAGGCGGCGATGACCTGCGCGGTGGGGTTGCTGGAGGGGAAGAAGACCTGGCCAATGGTCACGGCAAGGTAGCCGTAGACGCCGAAGTCGAACCATTCCATCGCGTTGCCCAGTGCAGCGGCACCGACGGCGCGCTTGAGCATGGGCTTGTCGACAACGGTGATCTCGTCGACGTTCAGGTGGCGGCGGCGCTTGAACCAGCCGAAATGGGCATGGGCATCGGGGTTGTCCTGCATGGGACGTCCTTTCTGTTCTTGGATTGGAGTGCGGAATAGGCGGTGTGGTGTGTCCCGAGAATCGGAAACGGCGATGCTGGCGCAACTGGCGCAGGGGCATCGGTGCGGGCGGTCCACGCTGGACCAGGACGTACGGGAAAAGACCACGCACGGGAAACTACGCCGTGGATCGGCGAGGGCTGGTGAAGATCAATGCCAGCGGTGATGGCACGTGCCGCCGATCAGAACGGGCTGACCGGAACAGGCTGGGTGCGCATCGGAAAAGCAGCGAAGATCAGCGCCTGAGCGGCGTCATCCACCCGGATCCTGCACGCGGCGAAGGAATGAAGGGGTGGGAGCGGGTGTGGCAAGCGGTACGCCGGTCGGCCGTGCTTCCCACGTAACAGGCGTGCCTGCCACGTAGTACGTCGTGTCGATCATCCGTTCATGATAACGGTTACGGCGTGAACATGCAGCGAAGCGGCCACGGGCGGACGCTGTGTTCCAGCGTGCCTGTTCATGTGCGCGCTGCGATGACATGCTGTGGACTCAGTGTGGCCGCATCGCTCACAACGCAGCCTTTACGGTGGTGGCGAACCAACGCAACCGGAGCATCGCATGACCCGTCGCATTCCCGAAGGTACCCTTGTCGTCGTCACCGATGGTGGCTCGGCGCGCGTGTTCACCAACGTCGGCACCGATCATCAGCTGACGCTGAAGCAGGAGGGCGAGCTGCGCCTGCAGGACATCAGCGAGCAGGGCGTGTCGGGCCAGGGCCCTTCCGGTGCCGTGCCGAAGGACATGTCCATTTCCCAGCTCAACGAAGCTACGTTCGCCAAGCAGGTGGCCGAACAGTTGAACGAGGATGCGCTGAAGAACCGCTATACGCACCTGATCCTGGTGGCTGACCCGATCACCCTGGGCCGCATCCGCCCACTGCTGCACAAGGAAGCGCAGGCGCGCCTGCTGGATGATCTCGCCAAGAACTTCACCAACGCGCCGCTGGAAGACATCCAGCGCGCACTGGCGGCGTAACCGCATGCCGTTCATGCGCGACCACCAGGCCGTCGAGCCGGCCCGCAGCGATGTCGATGCGCAGGCGGGTTGGCTGCTGATCGAGTTCGGCGCACCCTGGTGCGGCCATTGCCAGGCCGCGCAGCCGGCGCTGCAGGCTTTCGTGGACGCGCATGACCTGCCGCACTGGAAAATTGAAGATGGCAAGGGCAAGCCGCTGGGCCGCTCATTCCAGGTGAAGCTGTGGCCCACTGTCGTGCTGCTGCGCGACGGCCAGGAAGTGGCCCGCGTAGTGCGGCCGGTGGACAGCGCGGATCTGTCCACGCTGGTGGCAGCACTACCGTGAAAGACCCCGGAGTCCGGTAGAGCCGAGCCTGCGCTCGGCTGCTCTTGATCCCTGCTTCGGGAATTGCCGCCCCTTCCGCAGCGCTATACTCCGCGCGTGCTGTCGCTCTGCTTGAATCCTGATGACCTCTCCGCTTTCCGTTGAATCCCCGCGGCGTCTTGCCGCACCCGCGATCTGGGATGACCTGCTCGCCCATCGCTTCGAGGCCATCGAGTCCGCCTTGCCTGAACTCCTCGCGCCGCAGGACGCCGATGGCGGCGCGCGCGTGCTCGCCTTGCTTGCCCCTCCGCAGGCGTTGCCGATCAACACGTTGTGGCAGGCACTGGCTGCCTGGCAGCAGGCCTCGCCGCAGGCCGACGCGCCGCTGCTGCTGGCAGCGCTGGTCTGGGACCGCATCGCCGTCGATGCGCGTGGCTCGGGCTGGACTGCTTCGGTGGGCGAGGGCGCCTGGTCGAGCGTGCACGCCGCGCAGACCGCGCTGTTCGTTCATGCCATCGCTCTGGCCGATCGCGGGCCACTGTGCTGGCCGCTGCTGCACCAGCTGATGCGCAGCGTGGCTGCCTTCGGCGTTCCCGTGTGGATGAGCGACTGGATGCATGATGGCTTCCATCCCGCCGATGGCGCCGGCCCTTGGCGCGACATGCAGGCACTGCTGGGTGCGTGGATGGCCGAGGCACCCCGCCTGCCGGCGCTGCCGGCGCAGTTGCCCGCGTCGTGGGCGACCGCCATTCCGCTGCCGCCGGAGCTGGACGAGGATGGCGACCCGATCGAGGCAGACGGCGCTTCGCCGGAGCCGGCGCTGGCCTGGCTGCAGATGGGCCTGCAGGCCGCTGGCCATGGCCTGCAGGCCGCTGGCCATGGCCTGCCGTTGCTGGACACCTACGCGCGGCTGCGCACGCCACGTTGGGGTGGCAGCCATGACGAGATCCTGGCGCTGGCCGATGGCCCCCTGGCCGAAGGCCTCGATGCATCGCAGCGCAACCAGCTGCGGATGGTCGCCTGGCTGGATGCCATCGACGTGGACAGTATTGATACCGGCAACCGCGGCGCGGTCCAGCAGGCGTTCGCGCGCGGCATGGAACTGCTGGCGCAGCCGCAGTCGGCACTGGAGCGCACGGGCATCCACCTGCAGCTGGCCGAACTTGCATCGCGGGTGGACAACACCGATATGGCCGCGGCGTATTATGCGCAGGCGGCCGACCCCAGCGTGCCGCGCGGGTTTGATGATCACCAGTTGATGCGCATGCTGCACGCGGCCGCCGCCACCGGCATGGGCGAGTGGCTGGCGCCGGTCGTCGCGCGGCAGTGGCGCAATTCTGCCTGGGCGGCGGTGATGCAGGGCGCACTGCGCGACACCGGCTGGTGCGGCGTGACGCCGGATGCAGCACAGGCCGAGGCGGCCTATCGCCATGCGGCGACGCTGATGGCGGTGCCAGCGCCGGGCGCGGACTGTCCGTTCAACGACGTCTATTACGCCTTCGACGAAACGCAGCAGCACACCGCGCTGCTGCACATGGCGCAGGCCGGCGCCGAGCTGGGCTTCCCGGAAATGCAGGCCGCGCTGGGCTACCACTATTTCGAGCATGCGCCGGCCTACGATCCTGCGCTGGCCATCCAGTGGTACCGCCGCGCAGCGGAGCAGGACAGTGGCCGCGCGCTCTACAACCTCAGCCTGGTCTACGACCGCGGGCTGGAGGAGGGCGGCATTGCGGGCATGGGTGTGGACGAACTGGTGCATCTGTCCAACGCCTGCGAGCTGCGCTGCCTGGAACTGGCTGCGACCGAAGAGGAGTGGGGCGAGCGCCTGCAGCGTCGGGTGCGCAGCTGCGTGGCCGGCGTCGGTTATTACCTGCGCACGCAGGTGCCTGCCGAAGGTCGCCTGCCACGCCTGCTGGAGACCCTCGAATTCTGGGCTGGCCAGGCGTGGACGCAGGCCGCCTGGATGCTGGCGCAGTACTACGCCGCACGCAGCGAGCACGACTTCGACCGGGCGGTGTTCTGGGCCGAGCGCGCCTGCGCGCAGCAGCCGGACGATGAGGACGTGCTGGCGCTGCGCACGACGCTGCAGCGCGGCCTGTTCGGCAGCCGGCGCTACCGGCAGGCGCTGGAGCGCGTCAGCGACGGCCTGCAGTAGAGTCGAGCTTGCTCGACTGCTGTGTCTGTAGAGCCGAGCCATGCTCGACTGCTGTGTCTGTAGAGCCGAGCCCATGCTCGGCTGAGAGGGCAGCCGAGCATGGGCTCGGCTCTACCCACCCGGGCCTCAATGCAACGTAATCGGGCCGTGGTGCGCACGCAGTTCACCCAGCAACCGGCGGCCACGCTGGCTGACGGCAATGATGGCCGAGCTGACCTTGTGCACGTTGTAGCCCGGGCGGCCATGCGCCGCCGGGTCCGGCGGTTCGTTCTCGTTGATCATCGTCGCCATGCCTTCGGCGGTGTACAGGGCGTGTTCCAGCCGGAAGAACAGCGATTCCACTTCGTTGGTGATGGTGGGTGCTTCAGGTGACATGCGATGGCTCCTGCAAGAGTGGGCCACCCGTAGGTGGCGGGCGATACGCGGGTGGAACTTCGGCTGAAACAAGAGGAAAAAGCCGGTGGGCCATGCGGCCGCCGCGCACCGCCCGCCGTAGTCACGGCAAGCA
Source organism: Stenotrophomonas sp. S39 (assembly GCF_016624665.1). Lineage (NCBI taxonomy): Bacteria > Pseudomonadati > Pseudomonadota > Gammaproteobacteria > Lysobacterales > Lysobacteraceae > Stenotrophomonas > Stenotrophomonas sp. S39. The sequence goes on from NZ_JACVTT010000012.1 coordinate 32,751, forward strand.
GTCCTCTTGATTCATTTCGGGGTTCCACGCCCGGCAGCGGTTACGCCACTGCGCCGCCATCCTGCACTCCGCCATCGCAGCGGATCCAGCTTATTTTTCTTCATCGCGTGGCCTCAGTTGCGGCGCTTCCAAGAGCGCTTGAACACACAGCCCTACAAATGGTCTGAATGCGTCACGGTACGGCGCAACGCGCCCATCGTAAATCACTGCGCTTGTTGCGCTGGGCTTCGCATCAGGAAAAAAGAACGGCCCCGGCACACACACCGGAGCCGCTCAACAACGCCAAAAGCGTCTTACCAGCTGTAACTCACGCCCACCTGGGCCGCGTTCTGGTGGTAGCCACTGGCGCGCTGCAGCGACACCCCACCCCAGATGCCCATCCCGCTCGCGTACCGGATCGTAGCGCCTGCGCTGAACTCGCCACGGCTGCGTGGGATGCGCGCATCCACCACTTCATCATCCATGCGGATCTGCGATTCGGCGCGGGTGTGCAGCCAGTTGGCGGCCACGTAGGGCTGAACTTCCGCGGTACCGTTGCCCCAGCGGGTCACGCCGGACAGGCGCAGGCCTGCACGGCCAAACAGGCCATCGGCGTCTTCGGTGCCAACCACGGTGCCGTTGGCCTCGGTATGGCGGTTGCTGTCCCAGCGGTTGTAGCCCACCTGCAGCTGCGGTTCCAGGAAGATGCCACCATTGCTGGCACCGCCCACGCGGAACGCATAACCGGTTTCCACGGCCCCCTGCCACGCGCGGCTGTCGTAACGCTCACCGGCCAGGCCGATACCCTCGACGCGGTTGCGGAACTGGGCGCGCTGCACCGATCCATCCACATAGAAGCCGGCATACGGGTCAGCATCGTTGCCACCGCGCCACGTGCCATAGAGGCCCAGGGCCTCGCCCTTCACCTTGCCGCGTGCGTAGTAGCCGGTCAGCTCATTGGTGGAGGTACTGCTGGCATTGCCGGTGGACAGCATCACGCCCACGCTGCTGCCCGAATCGTGACGCCACACATCGGCGCCGACCGTCAGCGCCTGGCTGTTGCCGCGGATGTCGAGCTGGCGGCTGATGGCATCGAAGCCATTGCGCGAGCCATCCACGCGGGCCCAGGCGCGGCCGGCATTCTGGCCAGCGTTGCGGTCGTGGTAGCCCAGGCGGAACATGGTCTGCGCGGCCTGCAGGTTGGCCAGGTAGGCCCCCGGTTCCGGGCGCAGCACCGGATCCGGATCGACCGGGTTGCACTCAGGCAGGGTCGGGTCCACCACGCACGGGTCCGGCAGGGTCGGCAGCTGCGAACGCAGGTACCAGTTGCCATCGGTGCCGGTGCCCTTGAACAGGAAGTACTCGTACTGGCCACCCACCGCGCGACCGGCCAGGTTGAACTGGCCGTTGGACGCACCGCCGACCTGGATCAGCTCGATGCCCTGGTTGGTCTGCGCACCGGCACCGCCGACGTTGTTGACGCGCACGTTGGCACTGCCGCTGGTATCACCGCTGATGATCAGCTTGTCGGTGGCGGCATCGTCGCCGGCCAGCACCGTGTTGAACAGGATCGTACCGTCGTTGCCGGTGAAGTTGCCGGCCACGTTGAGGGTGTGGAAGGCGGAGCCGTCGCCGAGGGAAACCGTGCCGTTGCCTAGATCCAGTGTGCCGACCGTGGAATTGCCGGTCATGTTCCAGGTGGCAGCGTCCAGCGTGGCGCTGGTGACATTGGTCATGACGCCGTTCAATACGGCGCCATTGGAAAGCTTGGCGTGCAGCTGCGAGGTTGCATCGGCACGAAGCGTGCCCTGCAATTGCGACGCGCCGACGTTCAGATTCAGAGTGCCGCCATCGACGGCTTCGGCAATTACGCCATTGCCGCCGCTGACGGTGCTGCCATTGAGAACGTTGATCGTGGTAGGAGCGATGAACCCGGCGCCCCTGACGACAATACCTGAGCCGTTTCGGCCGGCAACGCGCGATCTGTCGATCGTAAGAGTGTTGTCGCTGATCGGGCTGGTGAGCGTTCCACCGATGTCCTCCACCACGATGCCGTTCTGATCCCCTGTGACGGCAGATCCGTTGGTGATGCTGACGCTTGAATTGGAGAAAACCGCCAAGCCCGATGAAATTTCGGGCGGAAGAAGCCCGGTCCCGATGCCGGTTCCATCAACTGTGGTATTGCTCAGCGTGAGTACACCGCCCAGAACATAGCTGCCGATGCCTTGGCCGATGACGGTCGAGTCGGTCACCGTTGCGGTGCCTGCTGCGCCGCCCGATGCACCGTTGGTTACCGCTAACCCTGCGGCAGCGCTGTTCTGCATGCGGGTGCCAACGATGGTTGCGTTGGAGGAGGCGCTTGTGACTGTAGCGAAGATATCTGCAGCGGTGGCCGTTGCTCCCGTCATGGCAAGCGTGGACCCATCGTTGACGCTCACCGATGTGGCGGCACCACCATTGTTGAAAATGAGCTTGGCGCCGTGAGCGATCCAGCCTTCAACGGGGTCTCCAGCATTGACGGTCGCGGACTGGCCGGGCCTGAGGCTGCCCGCCTGCACGGTGGAGGCGAGGGTGATGCCGGCGGCGATGGCCAGCGCAAGGGAACGACGAACTGCGATCTTCATGACGGAACTCCAGTTGAAAGAGGACTTTCAGAAAAGGAACCACGCTCACTTCGGAACGTTATTGATTCGCTCATGCGAGGTGAAGAATCTGTGAGGCGGAACCCGTTCAGAAGTAGCGCGGTGAAGGTGGCATCCACTCCATCCACGACGGTATGCGTCGTTGGTCCCTTCACGCGCCGTTGAAGGTTGTAGAGAAGGCTATACGGCGGGGTATGGATGAAAGAATAAAAAAACTTGCAAACTAATCAGGACAATTGTTGCCGCGTTTAAGTCTGTTCAGCTGCAGCGCAACATGTCTGGGCGCCGCGCCGGTGCTAGGATCTGACCACCACCTGAATCGATCCAAATGCCGATGCCCCTGCTGGACCGTCGCCTCCTGATCGCCGTCGCCGCCACCGCCATGCTCGCCTCCGGCGTGGGCACGGCCGCCACGCCGAAGTCCGCCGCCGACAAGGCCTATGCCTCGGTCGACCCCTTCATCGGCACCGGCGGGGAAGGGCATACCTACCCGGGTGCCACCGTGCCCTTCGGCATGGTCCAGCTCAGCCCGGACACACGTATCCAGCCGCGCGAGAAGGCCTATGGCTGGGCAGCGGGCTACCGCTACGACGACAGCAGCATCGTCGGCTTCTCGCATACGCATTTCTCCGGCACCGGCCATTCCGACCTGGGCGACATCCTGGTGATGCCGTTCACCGGCGAACCGGGCCTGGAGCGCGGTGACCCGGAGAAGCCGCGCAGTGGCTACGCCTCGCGCTTCCGCCATGACGACGAGAAGGCCGAGCCCGGTTACTACGCCGTGACCCTGGACGACTACAAGGTGCGCGCCGAGCTGACCACCAGCGCCCGCGTGGGCGTGCATCGCTATACCTTCCCCAAGGGCACCGACGCGAAGATGCTGCTGGACATGCGCACCAGCATGTACGACTACCCGGGCAAGATCCTGTGGTCGCGGGTGCGCGTGCGTGACGATGGCACCGTGACCGGCTTCCGCGAAACGCGGGGCTGGGCAGCGGGCCGCCAGTTGTACTTCGCCATGCGCTTCTCGCGGCCGCTGGCCAGCCACGAGCTGCACAACACCGAGAAGGACATCGTCTACAAGGGCTTCGCGCCCCCTGGCGAAAAGGACCCGGCGCAGCGGGCGCAGATCGAGGGCCGGCAGCTGGTCGGCACGTTCGACTTCGGCAAGCTCGATGCGCCGCTGATCGTCAAGGTCGCCATCTCGCCGGTCAGCGAGGCCGGTGCGATCGCCAACCTTGATGCGGAGGTGGCCGACTTCAATTTCGACCGCGTGCGCGCACAGGCGAAGCAGGAGTGGACGCAGGCGCTGTCGGTGCTGGACATCGACGCGCCGGAGCATGCACGGCGCAGCGCCTACACCGCGCTGTACCACACCCTGCTGGGCCCGACGCTGTTCATGGATGCCGACGGCCAGTACCGTGGCGCCGACAATGCGGTTCACAAGGCCGAGGGCTACACCAACTACTCGACGTTCTCGCTATGGGATACCTATCGCGCCCTGCATCCCCTGCTGACCCTGGTGCAGCCGGAGAAGCGCAACAGCGATTTCATCAATTCGATGCTGGCCCACCACGACCACAGCCCGTACGGCATGCTGCCGGTATGGTCGTTCCATGGCCTGGAAGACTGGTGCATGATCGGCTACCACGCGGTGCCGGTGATCGCCGATGCCTACGTGAAGGGCATCCGTGGCTTCGATGCCGACAAGGCACTGAAGGCGATGGTCGAGACGGCGAACTACGGCCCTTACGATGGTATCGCGCAGTACCGCGAGCTGGGTTACGTACCCATCGATGAGGAAGGCGAGGCTGCCAGCAAGACCCTGGAGTACGCCTTCGACGACTGGACCATCGCGCGCATGGCGCAGGCGATGGGCAAGGCCGACGTGGCCAGCACCTTCGACAAGCGCGCCGGCAACTGGCGCAATGCGTTCGACAAGGACACCGGCTTCATGCGTGCGCGCAAGCGTGACGGCAGCTTCCGCACGCCGTTCGACCCCAGCGCCAGCGGCTACGGCACCGACTACACCGAAGGCAACGCCTGGCAGTATTCCTGGTACGTGCCGCAGGACGTGGCCGGCCTGGCGGCAGCGCATGGTGGCAGCGACAAGCTGCTGGCGCGGCTGGATGAGGTGTTCAACGCCAAGGTGGATCCGTCCATCTTCGAGCACATGGAAGACATCACCGGCCTGATCGGCTGGTATGCACATGGCAACGAACCCAGCCACCACGTGGCCTACCTGTACTCGTATGCCGGCCAGCCCTGGCGCAGCCAGGCACGCCTGAAGCAGATCATGGACACGCAGTACGCCGATCGCCCCGATGGCCTGGCCGGCAACGATGACGTTGGCCAGATGTCGGCGTGGTACGTGTTCACTGCATTGGGCTTCTACCCGGTGGCGCCGGGTTCGGGCGAATACATCCTGGGCCGCCCGTTCCTGCCGAAGACCGCGATGCGCCTGCCGAACGGCAAGACCTTCACCATCGTGGCCAACGGCCTGGACGACAAGCACACCTACGTGGGCAGTGTCAGCCTCAACGGCAAGCCGCTGCAGCGCACCTTCCTGCGCCATGACGAGATCCTGGCTGGTGGCGAGCTGACCTTCACCATGCAGGCCGAGCCGAACAAGGCATGGCCGGGGCAGGGTGCGCAGGCGCCGTATTCGATGTCGAAGCCGTAGCCGGTAGCGCCGGGCCATGCCCGGCGCCCGAGCTGTAGAGCCGAGCCCACGCTCGGCTTGGGCATCGCGCCAGAAGCAGCCGAGCCCATTCGGTGCGCGCTGAGGCAACGCGGTAGCGGTAACGCCGGGCCACGCCCGGCGACCGAGCCTGTAGAGCCGAGCCCACGCTCGGCTTGGGCATTACGCCAGAAGCAGCCGAGCAAGGGCTCGGCTCTACCAAAGCGATGCGCGCTGCGCAGGTGCCACCTTCCGTGTCGCAATCAGCACCTGCTGTTGGCCGCACGTTACGTCCCGGCCATACAACTCGCTGGCCAAACCGTGACGCAATCATGTTCTCTGGCTGCCTGAGGTCATTTTCGTAATCGTCTGATTTTTCCTCGGCCAACCCCTTGCTAGGGTCCTGCGCACAGAAGTGCGCCAGGGTGGTGCACAGGGCGTAAGCCATATGCACACGTTGCAAGCGCATGAGGATGCAGCGCTGCTGCACCGGTTTGAACTGCCTGGCGCGGGCCTTCTGCTGGTGGAGCGCTGGCGCGGACGCGAAGCGTTGTCCGAAGGACTGGATTACCACGTCGACATACTCGCGGCGCACGCGGACCCTGCCTGCGAAGCGTGGCTGGGCCGGCCCGCAACGCTGTCCACCCGCGATGCGCAGGGGCGCGACATCCAGCGGGTCGGCCTGGTACGCGAGGTGTGTCGGCTGGACTGCGATCGCGGTTTCACCCGCTACCGCATTCGCCTGGCGGCATGGACGTGGTGGCTGGCGCAGCAACGGAACAGTCGTGTTTTCCGCGATGCAACCGTCCGCCAGATCGTGGATGCCGTGTTCGCCGGCCATCCAGCGCTTGCCCGCTGGCGCTGGAGCGGCGATGCGCGGGCCTGCCTGGACGCGCTGCCGCCGCGTCACTACTGCGTGCAGTATCGCCAGTCCGATATGGATTTTGTCGCCGGCCTGCTGGCCGAAGAGGGCATTGGCTGGCGTGTCGAGGCAGATGCGGAGGCGCCCGCACTGCATCGAATCGAACTGTTCTTCGATAGCGTGGCCTTGCCACAGCACGCGGTTTCGGCACGTGGCGGTGGCCTTCGCTTCCACCGCGGCGACGCGGCCGAGCAGGAGGACAGCGTGCTGCACCTGGCCCGGCGCGTGCGGCTGGGCCCTCACCGGTTGAGCATGGTCAGCGATGACTATCGGCAGGATCGCACGCTGGCCGTGCAGTTGCCGGTGGATGGCGGCGGCAGTTCGTCTTTCGAGGAGTATCTGGCGTGCGGCTCGCTGGGCTTCGAATCACGCGCAGAAGGCGAGCGGCGCGCCGTCCTTGCGGTTGAGCGCCACGAGGCGGATCGGCATGGGTGGCAGGGCATTGCGACAGTGCGAGGCCTGGCCGCAGGCAGGTGGTCAGCCATCAGCCAATGGTCGCCGCACCACACGCCCGAACTTCTGATCACTTCGCTGGAGCATGCCGGCGCCAATACCTTGCCAGATCGGCTGCTCCCGCAGCGTTGGGTGGAGGCGCTGCAGAGTGACGGGTTCCTGCCTGCCGAACTGCAGCGCCATGCACAGCAGCTCGGCTATGCCGCCGCCTTCCATGCTGTTGACCGCCAGCGTCCCTGGCGTCCAACCACGCCAGACCCGGCGAGTGAAGCCCAGGTGGTGGGTCGGCAGACGGCCATCGTGATCGGTGCCGATGAGGGCGGCGGAGCAGCCGTAGGCGATCGCGTGTACGCCGACGCCCTCGGGCGGATCCGCGTGCGCTTTCCACTGATGGATGCAGCGGGCAAGCCGGCGCACAGCGCATGGTTGCGCGTTGCACAGCGGTTTGCAGGCCCGGGCGTGGGCAGCCAGTTCCTGCCGCGCGTCGGCCAGGAGGTGTTGGTGGGCTTCCTGGCGGGGGATGTGCAACGCCCGATCGTACTGGGCGCCCTGTACAACGGGCGCGGCGAGAACGATCCATCGCTGCATGCGCAGGCGAGCGATACGCGCGTCGGCGGCACCGGCAACCTTGCCGGTGGAAACGCACCGGTCTGGCACGCAGCGGGTGAGGGCGCGCAGGCGCATCGCCATCCCGGTGCGCTCTGGGGTTTCAGCTCCCGCGAATGGGGCGGTGAGGGTGGCTCCACCTTGCAGTTCGACGACACGGACGACCAGCTCCGCCTGCAGTTGGCGACGACACAGGCGGCCACCCAGTTGAACCTGGGCCACGTCATCCACCAGCGCGGGAATCATCGCGGCAGCCTGCGTGGGCAGGGCTTCGAGCTGCGCAGCGATGCAGCGGGCGTGGTGCGCAGCGAGCGCGGGCTGTGGCTCGGTGCCCATCCGTCAGGGCGTGGCCAACCGGCGGGTACGGCAGCGCAGGCAGGCGCGCTGCTGGCCCAGTGTGGGGCGATGGCCGCTGCGTCTGGGCAGAGCGCTGTGCTGCACGGCACCGGAGGGTTGCATGCCTCGCCTGCGTTGGCACCGCTGCGGCAAGCGGCAGCGGGCGTGGTCGCGGCCGATGGCTTCGCCCGTGCGTGCGCCGCCGCCGGCGACACAGCCGGTGGCGTGCCCCACAGCACGGCACCGCTGCTGGGCATGGTCGCGCCGCTGCAGGCAGTGGTGGCGGGGCAGGGGCTGTTCTGGCAGGCAGGGCAGAACGTGGTCCTGGGTGCCGGCGGTGCTGCACACGCGGTCGTCATGGGCCACGCGCGCCTGCACGCGGCACAGTCGGTCGGCGTCCTGGCGTCGGCCGCCACTTCGGCATCCGGCGGTCCGTCCGGCCTGACCATCGCCGCCGGTGAGCAGCCTGTCGAGATCCAGGCGCAGGGCGACGCGGTGAAGCTTCAGTCTCGGCAGTCACAGCGCCTGTCCAGCGCGCATGCGGCGGTAGAACTGGCCGCTGGAGGTGCACTGGTCGTACAGGTAGAGGGCGGCGCCAGCCTGCGCATGGAAGGGGGCAACCTGCAGTTCAGCTGCCCGGGAACACTGACGGTCCATGCGGGCCAGCACAGCTTCATCGGCCCGGCGTCCCTTGCTTATCCGCTGCGCACGCTGGGTATTGCGCCTTGCCGTGCACGCTTCCTGGTGCGCGATCACGCAGGCGCGCCACTGGCTGGGGCGGCCTACTCGATGCAGCTGCCGGATGGCCGCTGGCTGAGCGGAACGACTGATGGCAACGGGTTTACCCAGGAAGTTGTCACCGACGGACCGGAGAAGGTGGGCCTGTTCGTGGATGACGAGCGGCACGAGGGCTACCTGCGCGACGCAGGCGATAGCTGATCACGTTGGAAGAAAGGAATCTGGAACATGAGCTCTGGAAAGTTCACGCTGTTTCGCCATGACGGGCATGGCAACGTCGTGCCCTGTGCGGGCGTCACCTATCGCATCCGCGATGTGCTGCATGGCTTCACTATCGTGGCGTCCGGCAGGACCGACATCCACGGCGATACGGATCGGGTGATACTGCCCGAGCGTGCACCCACCCCAGCGCCACCGGTCCTCCCTGACTGGCGTAAAGGCTGGCCGCACCCCGGGGCCGGGCCAGCCGGCCTGAAGCTGCCCTGGCCGCGGCGAAACGTGCAGGATGCCGCTGCGGGTCCCGGGCAGGGCGTGCTCCTGCCGCAGAGTGAACATCGATACCACCTGCAGGTCCGCGATGATGCAAGCGGCGAGTGGACCGATCCGTTGCTGCACCCGGACTGCCTTGAGCCCGCGCAGCTGGGGCCGTGGAGCGAGGATCCACATGCCGACGCGTCGATGCGGCCTGCGCTGCAGGTGCGGAGGCTGCGGCTGCGGCCGTTCCACCAGCTGCAGCTGCAGCGGCAGGATCCGCCAACACCGGTGCCGGGGGCCGCGTTCGTGGGTTACCGCCGCGACAGCAAGGGGGCTGAAGTCATCGCCCGCGATGTGCACGGCCAGGTGGTGCGTGGCGTAACGGACCTGCAGGGGATGACCCCGCGCATCTTCTGCGAATCAGATCTACGGCTGGTGTTCACGCTGCCGGGCAGCCGGAGCGAGCTGCGCAGTGGCCTGTCCGAGCCACGGGTCGTGGGGCAGCCCCGCCTGGTGCCGGTGGTGCCGGTGAAGATGCATGCCGTTGTGAGCGGGCCGGGCGAAGGTGCCACACTGGAGCTGGCCGGGAAGATAAGTGTGCCGGCGCTGCTGAACGCGGCCGACGAAGAATTTCTGCTGCTGACACCCGAGGTCTGGGAGGAGTTCCGTGAGGTCTCGCGTTCCATCGAAGGCAGCCTCTCCGCCGTACCGCGCGCCCGCTGGCAGCTGGAGGAGGCGCTTGCCGGCCGCAGCCTGGAAGCGATTGCCCAGGCGGAGAAGAACCTCGGCATGGCCGAGGACCGTGCGGCGGCGATGCTCAACGGCAACTTTGCCCGGAAGGCCGATCTTGTTGAAGTGATCACATTTGAGAGCTACAGCCGCAAGGATGATGGCGAGCCACAGCAGGAGGTAGGCCTTCGCCGCAACTACCTGCCGCGGTTCAAATACGATGAGTTCAAAGGCCGTCGGGTGATGGGCGTGCCCACCCACGTGGATGTGGGCGCGACGACGCGGGCGGGTGACAGCACGATGTCCGTGGGCAGCGCCGCCCGCCAGAAAGGCTCGGCCTTCGAGAACTTCGATTCACGCAAGTTCAAAGAGTCGCTGATGACGATCAAGGGCCAGATCGGCCGGAACGTCAAGGCGCCGAACATCCAGTTCGATCTGATCGAGCTGGGTGGGAATCAGTTCTCCGACCTTGTGCGCGAGTCGAAGACCTATTCGCTGGAGACCTCCGCGCAGTGGTTGCGGTTTGTGGCAGGCGCCGGGGCCAGCGCGCAGGCCGAGTGGGATCCCCTGCACCGCAAGCTCAGCGCCAAGGTCGAAGCAAGCGCGCATTACAAACTGGCGCTGTTTGAAGCGAAGGCCGTGCATACGTGGTCGATTCCTTCGCGCACGGGGTGGATGCAGCGCTACGGCGATATCGACCTGGGTGCGATCGTGTTCCAGATGTCGCTGGAGCTGCATGGCTTTGCCGGAATGAAGCGTGCCTTGATGGGCGCTGCTGGCGTGACCATTCATCGCGGCGCTGTGAAGGTTGAGGCGCAGCCGCGCGATCGTGATGACAGTTTTGTGCCCAGCTTCGACATTGTGCGGGGCATGCCCCGGGCTGACATGGGCGATCCGCCGGACAAGGATGGCAAGCCGTCGGGGCGCTTCGTGATGGCGGCGGTGGGCGAGAAGCCGCCAAAGAGCCTGAATGGCATGCAGGTGAACGCCGAGGCGTTTGTGGGTGTTGAGGCGGGGCTGACGCCTGCGGGGGAGTTGCAGTGGCTGCCGCCGCAGCAGGGAAAGCCGGTGACGCTTGCGAAGCTGAGCCAGGGTCTGGCCGGTTCTGCAGGGGCGGGTGTCAAGGCGCAGCTGTATGTGTACTACGCGGATGGGAGGTTCAGGATCAAGGTCAGTGCGCGGTTGTGCCTGGGCATTGGCTGTAGAGGGTCGCTGGATTTCGTGGTGGGCGTGGAGGGGATGCTGGAGTTCGCCAAGTGGGTGTATTACCAGTTGGCGCATGCTGGATTCAGGAAGTTGTTGTTCATTGCGGGGGAGGCTCTGGAGTATCTCTCCCAGATTGTGTACTTGGTTTTCTCCCGAGATGGTTCCATCGCTGAGTACCTGACTGGCGGCATTGGTGAGGCTCAGTACAGAGTAAAGGCGATGATCCGCGCAATTGACGTGGCGAAAAATAGATTTAATCTGGTGCGGCGCATCAACTCTGTCGCAGCGAGTCCATCCAACGGTAGTGGGACATGGCTTCTGTATGCCACTCCTATGACTCGTGGGTTGCTTCTCTACGCGATCACTCGCCACAATTGGATGACGCACACGCAGAATTCAGCCGATATCGATGGGGTGCTCGATCCCCAGTTGCACTACCTTCCTGATCACAAGAAGGCAGTGATCCATGTGATTAGGGGCGTCACTCTGGCCAGTGAGTGGGAAGCCATGTTTCAGCACATGACCGCTGTAGGCGAGCCCAGCGATGAAAAGCCAGGTAAGCTTGAGGGCGATGTGATGAGATTTCTGAACTACGGTGTTTGGTTGTCCGATGATCTAAAAGGCCAAGTGATTGATCCCATTAATGCGGAGGGTGAAGCACCTTCGGGCCAACTTGGGAACATCTACCTTGAGCAGTTCCTTGCCCATCGCAACAGTTTGTTGGGTAGCTTCCCCAAGGGGTATGAGCTGGCGGACCTGCAGATGATGGATGTCGATACACTTCTGGCGCTTGACGGCAGGGAAGCTCCTACCTTCGCTAGCTTCGATATGAACTATCTCCAGCCGCTTGGTCATGAGCGACGAGCCATCGCTACGGTCGCGATAGCTGGAACGTCCGAAAGCACATCCTGACCACGACGCCTCAGCTCATGGCTGAGGGTGTCGTGAGGAACAGTCGCGCGATCACCTATCCTTCGCAGCCTGAGTAGTGGGGGATGCACATCGGAACCTGTTTCGGCTGTTGGGGTTAAAGAGGTGTTTGTCCTTGTCTTCGAGCAGCGAATTCGGGCCAGGATTTGGATGGCGTTTGAATCGAGTAAATGTCATAGAGACGATGAAGAGCGAGTCCCCCCCACGACTGTTATGACTTCGCTGCACCTTCTCCTCACCATGCGCAGGTCCGCGCGGATCTCGTGTGTCGGATATGTCGTAGGGATCCTGATACCAGTCAAACATCCACTCAAACCCATGATCGATCATGTCGTACAGACCCAGCGGAGTGGGTGGGTACTGACCCAACGGGGTTGGGCCAATTGTGTAGCCATGCTGAGAGGCGTAGCGACCGATTGTCTCGAAGTCCCCAACGTTCCTTCCATCATCGACGCTGCCATCATCGGTTGGCCAGATGACGAACTGGCCCCGGTTACGCGCCGCATACTCCCACTGCGCCTCTGTTGGCAGCTCCATCTTCCTGCCGATCAATTTTCCCACCCATCCGCAGTATTGCTGTGCAGCTTCCCAGCTCACGCCGACCGGTAGGTCGTCCGGTATGTTTCTGTACTCCAGGTCGATCGGGTACTGTGCCGTTCGGGGCTGACCCGTGGCGTCGGTATAGACGTCGAAGTCGGCGTAGGTGATCTTCTTTGCACCAATTGCGTAGCTGCTCAACGTTACCTCACGCAGCACGTCGTCGTTGCGGTCACTGCTGTAAGGCATCTCTGCGCGCGGGTCGATGGGGCCGAAGTCGCCCATGATGAAGGTGCCGCCTTCCACCTCCACGAGGTCTTTTTGGGTCTTTTGCGACAATGCTTCGATGCGCGCGGTGAGCTCAGGAGAGAGCGTTTGGGGATTTTTCGGCGCGGGGCCTTGGCATGCGGTCAGTAGAAACGCTGTTGGCACAAGGGATTTCAGAAGCACGGATCGAAGTGGTCGCATTGAAAGCACCGATCAGTTCTGGAGGGACTGAATCAGCCTAGCAACCACAGGTATGGGTGTGACACTCATGACGTGTGAGGGGCGTAAGCCAAAGCCGCTGATTGGGCGGGGGATTCGCTATGCAGTGCATCGAAGCTTGTAGGTGCCACGCTGGCTCAGGTCGGGTAAACCCTGGGCATGTCCGAGGGCCGTGCAGCGGCAATGCTCACTGGAAACTTTGCCCGAAAGGCCGACATGGTCGAAGTGATCACCTTTGAGAGCTACAGCCGCAAGAGTGATGAACGTGCCCACCCACGTGGATGTGGGCGTGACGACGCGGGCGGGTGACAGCGCGATGTCTGTGGGCAGCGCCGCCCGCCAGAAAGGCGAAGCAAGCGCGCATTACAAACTGGCGCTGTTTGAAGCAAAGGCCGTACATACGTGGTCGATTCCTTCGCGCACGGGGTGGATGCAGCGCTACGGCGATATCGACCTGGGTACGATCGTGTTCCAGATGTCGCTGGAGCTGCATGGCTTTGCCGGAATGAAGCGTGCCTTGATGGGCGCTGCTGGCGTGACCATTGATCGCGGCGCTGTGAAGGTTGAGGCGCAGCCGCGCGATCGTGATGACAGTTTTGTGCCCAGCTTCGACATTGTGCGGGGCATGCCCCGGGCTGACATGGGCGATCCGCCGGACAAGGATGGCAAGCCGTCGGGGCGCTTCGTGATGGCGGCGGTGGGCGAGAAGCCGCCAAAGAGCCTGAATGGTATGCAGGTGAACGCCGAGGCGTTTGTGGGTGTCGAAGCGGGTCTGACGCTTGCGGGCGAGCTGCAGTGGCTGCCGCCGCAGCAGGGAAAGCCGGTGACGCTTGCGAAGCTGAGCCAGGGTCTGGCCGGTTCTGCAGGGGCGGGTGTCAAGGCGCAGCTGTATGTGTATTACGCGGACGGGAGGTTCAGGATCAAGGTCAGTGCGCGGTTGTGCCTGGGCATTGGCTGCAGAGGGTCGCTGGATTTCGTGGTGGGCGTGGAGGGGATGCTGGAGTTCGCCAAGTGGGTGTATTACCAGTTGGCGCATGCTGGGTTTAAAGAGCTGTTGTTCTTTGCAGATGGAGTTCTAGAGTATCTCTCGCAAGTCGTGTTCTTAGTCTTTTCCCGCAATGGCGCGATAGCAGAGTATCTGACCGGGAGCATTGATGAGGCTCATGAAAAAGTGAAAGCGATGACCCAAGGAATTAACGTGGCGAGAAATAGAATTGAGCTGGTGCGGCGCATCAACTCTGTCGCAGCGAGTCCATCCAACGGTAGTGGGACATGGTTTCTGTATGCCACTCCTATGACTCGTGGGTTGCTTCTCTACGCGATCACTCGCCACAATTGGATGACGCACACGCAGAATTCAGCCGATATCGATGGGGTGCTCGATCCCCAGTTGCACTACCTTCCTGATCACAAGAAGGCAGTGATCCATGTGATTAGGGGCGTCACTCTGGCCAGTGAGTGGGAAGCCATGTTTCAGCACATGACCGCTGTAGGCGAGCTCAGTGCTGAAAAGCCAGGCAAGCTTGAGGGCGATGTAATTAGATTCCTGAACTACGGTGTTTCGTTGTCCGATGATCTAAAAGGCCAGGTGATTGATCCAATCAATGCGGAGGGCGAAGCGCCTTCGGGCCAGCTTGGAAATAGCTACCTTGAACAGTTCCTTGCCCATCGCAACAGATTGCTGAGTAGCTTCCCCAAGGGGTATGAGCTGGCAGGCCTGCAGATGATGGATGTCGATACACTTCTGGCGCTTGACGGGAGGGAGGCTCCTACCTTCGCGAGCCTCGATGATGGCTACCTCAATCCATTGGATCAGGATCGACGAGCCATCGCTACGGCCGCTAAAGTTGGCACGTCCGACAGCAAATCCTAACCAAAGCGCGTCTATCCTTAGCTGACGGTGTGATGATAAATGGTCGGATTACCTCGTCGGACTTGGATAGGTGGGGGATGCACATCGGAACCTGTTTCGGCTATTGGGGTTGAAGAGATGTATTTCACTGTCGTCGAGTAATGGATTCGGAGCTGGGTTCGGAAAGCGTTTGAATCGAGTGAATGTCATCGATACGATGAAGAGGGAGCTGCCTCCTTGATCGCTGTGGCTCCGCTGGACCTTTTCATTGCCATGTAGGGGCCCGCGCGGGTCTCGTGTGTCGGAAATGTCGTAGGGATCTTGATACCAGTCGAACATCCACTCATATCCATGGTCGATCATGTCGTACAGGCCCAGCGGGGTGGGCGGGTACTGACCCAGCGGCGTTGGGCCGATTGTGTAGCCATGCTTGGACGCATACGCTCGGAGCGTCTTGTAGTCACCAACATTGCGACCATCGTCGACGCTACCATCATCGGTGGGCCAAATAACAAACTGGCCCCGATTACGCGCCGCGTATTCCCACTGCGCCTCTGTTGGCAGCTCCATCTTCCTGCCGATCAATTTTCCCACCCATCCGCAGTATTGCTGTGCAGCTTCCCAGCTCACGCCGACCGGTAGGTCGTCCTGTATGTTCCTGTACTCCAGATCCATCGGGCACTGCGCCGTTCGCGGCTGCCCCGTGGCGTCGGTGTAGACGTCGAAGTCGGCGTAGGTGATCTTCTTGGCACCAATTGCGTAGCTGCTTAGTGTCACCTCGCGCAGCACGTCATCGTTGCGGTCACTGCTGTAAGGCATCTCTGCGCGCGGATCGATGGGACCGAAGTCACCCATGATGAAGGTGCCGCCTTCCACCTCCACGAGGTCTTTTTGGGTCTTTTGCGACAATGCTTCGATGCGCGCGGTGAGCTCGGGAGAGAGCGTTCGTGGCTTTTTCGGCGCGGGACCCTGGCAAGCGGTCAGTAGAAACGCTGCTGGCACAAGGGATTTCAGAAGCGCGGATCGAAGAGGCGGCATTCAAAGCACCGATCAGTTCTGGAAGGACTGAATCAGCGTAGCAATGCGGGGGGCATCACACGTGGCGGCTGAGGCTGTCCGCCGCCCGGATCTTGTAGTGCCTTACCCATGCTCGGCTCAGACACCGCGCCAGAAGCAGCCGAGCATGGGCTCGGCTCTACCAATGCGGTGCGCGCTGCGTCAAAGTCGTCACGGTAGCGCCGGGCCATGCCCGGTGGAGGAATCTGTAGAGCCGAGCCCGCGCTCGGCTTGGGCACCAGGCAGGAAAGCAGCCGAGCATGGGCTCGGCTCTACAGAATCCGCCTGCAGTCGAGCAAGCTCGACTCTACGGTCAGGTGGAAAACCGCAATCCCACCCGCGCGCCGCCCATCGGGGCGCTGCCGATCTCCAGCGCGGCGCCATGCCGCTGCGCGATCTCGGCCACGATGGCCAGGCCCAATCCACAGCCATCGCCTTGGCTGCTGGCGCGGTAGAAGCGTTCCGTGACGCGGCCGCGCTCAGTCGCTTCGATGCCGGCACCATCATCATCCACCCACAGCTGCACGCCGTCATCCCGGCGCCGCACCGCCAGCGTGATCACCCCTTGCTCGGCGCCGTACCGCAGCGCGTTGTCCAGCAGGTTGCCCAACGCTTCACGCAGTAACGGCGCATCGCCTGCAACCGGCACGCCGTCATCCGGCCCTTCGTAACCCAGGTCCACGCCAGCCGCCAGCGCACGGTCGGCATAGCGCTCGACCACGCCACGTGCCAGCACGGCGACGTCCAGCGTCTGCAACGGCAGGGCACTGCCCTGTGCATCCTCCGAACGGCTGAGCAGCAACAGCTGGTTGACCAGGTGCTGCAGCCGCGACAGGCCGGCCAGCGTGCCGGACAGCGCCAGTTGCTGTGCCTGTGGATCCTGCTGCCGCAACGAACTCTCCAGCTCCACCTGCATCGCGGCCAAGGGCGTGCGCAGTTGGTGCGCAGCGTTGCTGACAAAGCGCCGCTGCGCCGCCTGCATCGCATCCAGCCGCTGCAGCAACGCGTTGTAGGCCTCCACCGCCGGCCATAGTTCGCGCGGCGCTTCCTGCGCCGGGTCCAACGGCGCCAAGGGGTCCGGGCGCGGGCTGGCCAGGCGCCGCGCGACCTGGTTGGCATGCCGCGCCGCAGCGCCGGTACCGGACCAGGCCAGCCATGCGGCCAGCGCGAGGATCGCAGCCTGGAACGGCACGCTGGTCATCAGCAGCTTGCGCTCCAGCCGGTGCCGCTTGCGCAGGGTCTCGGCCACGCGCAGGCGCACGTCGTGGCCACCCACAACAGGCACCACCACTTCCACCATGCGCACGGGTTGCCCGCGCAGCCGCGCATCGTAATAGGTCGCATCGTCGTCCGCGGCCTGCGCGGGACGCGGCAGCGCTTCGGGCAGATCGCCGTAGAGACGTGCACCAGCGGCGTCGACCACTTCGCCATGCACCTCGTCCACGGTGTCCCAGGTGAACATGCGCGACATCGCCGGCGTCACGTCCATCACGGCGCGTCCGTCCTGGTCCTTCACCAGCTCGGACAGCGACATCGCTGAATCCAGCAGCCAGCGGTCGTAGACCTGGCCGGCAAAGTAGCGCGCCAGTGCGAAGGATCCCACCGCACTGCACAGCAGCAGGACCAGCAGCGGTAGCCACAGGCGCCGCAGCAGCAGCCCGCGCAGGCTGTGCACGCGCTCAACCATCGATGGCCTCCAGCCGGTAGCCGAGACCGCGCAGCATGCGGATGCCAACGCCCGCGCCGGCCTGCTCGAACTTGCGGCGCAGGCGGCTGACATGCACCTCGATCACCGACAGGTTGGCGTCGTGGTCCCAGCTGTACAGCGTGTCGAACAGCCGTTGTTTGGTGACCGTGCGCCCGGGTTGCTGCATCAGTGCATCCACCAGGGCGAGTTCGCGCGCGGTCAATTCGATGCGCTGGCCGTCCACCTGTACTTCCTGGCGGATGCTGTCCAGGCACAGCCGGCCGAGTCGCTTCTGTGCCGGGGCATCGCTGCGGCGGCGCGACAGGGCGCGCAGGCGTGCTTCCAGCTCGCCCAGTGCGAAGGGTTTGGCCAGGTAATCATCACCACCGCGGTCCAGGCCGAGGATGCGATCCTCCACGCCGTCGCGCGCGGTGAGGATCAGTACGGGCAGCGTGATGCCTTGGTCGCGCAGGCGCGAGAGCAGTTCCAGTCCATCCACATCGGGCAGCGACAGGTCCAGCACCATCACGTCATAGGGTGCGGCGGCCAGTGCCGCGGGTGCCAGCAGGCCCAGCGCAAGGTGGTCACACAAGTGGCCGGCGCCCTGCAGGGCGCGCACCAGGCCGTCGGCCAGGGCCGCGTCGTCTTCGATCAACAGAATTCGCATTGCAAGCTTCGCGCAAGGTTCGGGAAAGTTTGGCGCAAGTGCGCCACCTTACCGTGGCGCGCATGAATTTCCTCCCTCGTTCGGCGGCCCTGCTGGCCGCACTGGCGTGCGCACCGGCGGCGTGGGCGATCAGCCTGCAGGACGCACAACGCGCCATGGATGCACACAACCCCGACCTTCGCGCGGCAGCACTGGAACTACGTGGTGCACAGGGTGATGCACTCAGTGCCGCACTGCGGCCGGCGCCGGAACTGTCGCTGGGCAGCAGCAAGATCAGCCCGAAGCATGGCATCGGCAGCGGCCGCTGGCAGGACAAGCGCGTGGACAGCACCGTTGGCCTTGGCTGGACCTGGGAGCGCGGTGGCAAGCGCAGCCTGCGCATGCGCCAGGCCGATGCGCTGGTGGAGGCCGCCGGACTGGACATGCTGGATACCAAGCGTCGCCAGCAGCTGGCGCTGCACGAGGCGTACTTCGGTTTGAAGGCCGCGCAGGACAACCTCGACGTTGCCGAGGCGAACCGGCGCAGTTCCGCCGAGCAGATGGCGGCGGCCGAACGCCAGGTCGCGTCCGGGGCGATGGCGCCGGTGGATCGTGCGCGCCTTGCGGTGGATGACCTGGCGGTGGCCGACGCGGCGGGTGACGCGGCGCTGGATCTGCGCGATGCGCGGCACGCGCTGGCCCTGCTGCTGGGCTTGGATGAAAGCGCGTCGCTCAGTGCCGACGATGACTGGCCGGATGCCACCTTCGAACCCGCAAGCAGCGCTGCCGATCCGCAGCAGCGTGTCGACCTTCGCGCCGCCCGTTCGCGGCTGGCCGCCGCCGATGCGGGCGTGTCGCTGGCGCGCAGCGAGCGCCGCCGCGACATCCAGTGGGGCGTGGAAGCCGAGCGCGAGCCGACCGATATCAACGGCGTTACCTGGGGCGTTTCGGTGACCATTCCATTGGGCGCGCCGTCGCGCGCGCGTGGCGGAATCCAGCGTGCCGAGGCTGACCGCGATACCGCCGCGCTGGAACTACATGCGCTGCAGCGCCAGGCCTGGGCCGAGCTGGACCAGTTGCAGGCCAGCGCCGCAAGCGCCGCGCAGCGCCGGCAGGCGTACGAAGGCCTGCAGGCCGACAGCGCGCGCAAGGCCGTTGAAGGCATCGAGCTGGCCTACCGACGCGGTGCGGCCAGCCTGACCGACCTGCTGGATGCGCGCCGCAGCTGGCGCGATTTCGAAGCCGCGCTGATCCAGGCGCGTGCCGACCATGCCATTGCGTTGGCGCGCTGGAACGCGGCCACGTCTGTAGCCCAAGGAGATGCCCCATGACCCCGCGTGACGTCACCCAACCGCGGGCGCGCCGCGCATTGCTGCCAGCGCTGCTCGCGCTGGGCCTGCTGTCCGGCTGCGGGCGTGCGCCGGCGACCCATGCCGATCCTGCGCCGGCCGTCAGTGCCGGCCAGATCCAGTTTCCCGCCGACAGCCGCCAGCTGGAGGTACTGCGCAGCGAGGCCGTGGGCGAGGGGGCCAGCGCATCGCTGCCGCTGCCTGGCCGCATCGTGTGGGACGAAACCCGCTCCAGCGCCCTGCGGTCACCGATGCCGGGGCAGGTGTCGCGCATCGAAGCGCAGCCGGGGCAGAAGGTCAAGGCGGGTCAGGTCATCGCCTGGATCACCTCGCCGGAGTTCGGCCAGGCGCAGGCGGAGGGTGTGCGTGGGCAGGCTGAACTGCAGCAGGCCCGGCGTGAGCTGGAGCGCACCCGCGAGCTGCATGCCGCCGGCGTGGCCTCAGGCCGCGAACTGGACGAGGCGGAAGCGCATTTTGCCGGCAGCCAGGCCGACCATGCCCGCGCCGCCGCGTTTGCTACCGCCTATGGCAATGGCAACCGCGTTGACCAGCGATTGCCGCTGCGCGCGCCCATCGACGGCGTGCTGGTGGAACGGCGCATGAGCCCCGGCATGAACGTCGGCCCGGAGAGCGAGCGGCCGCTGGCGGTCATCGGCGATCCGGATCGCCTGTGGCTGCTGCTGGACATCCCGGAAAGCCTGGCTGGTCGCCTGAGGCCCGGCATGCAGGTGCGTGTGCCGGCGGCCGATGGCAGCACGCTGCAGGCCACGCTGCAGCATGTCGATGACTTCGTCGACAGCGAGCGCCGCGTGGTGCAGGCCCGCGCCGAGCTGGACAACCGCAGCCGCAGCCTCAAGGCCGGGCAGTATGTGCGGGCCCAGGTCGCGTTGCCGGGGCAGGGTGGCGTATCGCTGCCGGATGCGGCGGTACTGCTGATCGACGGCAAGCAGGTCGTGTTCGTGGAGGAAGGCAGGGGGCACTACGCCCGCCGTGCCGTGCAGGCCGAAGAACTGGGCGATGGCCGCCTGTGGGTACGCGAGGGCCTGCCCGCCGGCAGCCGCGTGGTGGTTGAAGGTGGCCTGCTGCTGCAGCAGCTGGTGGATACCGCGCCGGCCACATCCTCCTCCGGCACGGGGCGCGCCGCACCATGATTGACCGTTTGATTGCGTACTGCCTGCGCCAGCCGCTGATGGTGATGCTGGCGCTGCTGCTGTTCATCGGTGGCGGCGTTGCGGCGTTCCGCGTGCTGCCGGTCGAGGCCTTCCCCGATGTGTCCGACACCCAGGTGACGGTGGTGTCGCTGCACCCGGGCCGCGCGGCCGAGGAGGTCGAGCGCGAGGTGACGATGCCACTGGAAGTGGCGTTGTCGGGCATTCCGCACTCGGTGCGGGTGTTCTCGCACACGCAGTTCGGCCTGTCGATGATCATCCTGACCTTCGATGACAAGGCCGATGACTACTTCGCCCGGCAACAGGTGCTGGAGCGCCTGCAGGGCGTGGACCTGCCCGAAGGCGTGACGCCGGAGCTGGAAGCGATGAGCTCGGCGGTGGGCGAGATCTACCGCTACGTGCTGAAGGCACCGCACATGAGCCCCACCGAACTGCGCACGGTGCAGGAATGGGTAATGGAACGTGGCCTGCGCACCGTGCCCGGCGTGGCCGATGTGATCAGCTTCGGCGGCTACGCGCGTACCTTCCAGGTCAAGCCGGACCTGGACAAGCTGCGCGACCGTGGCATCAGCCTGGCGGAGTTTTCCGAAGCGCTGGAGAAGGGCAGCTCCAATGCCGGTGGTGGCTATGTCGAACGCGGCCAGCAGCAGTTCCTGATCCGCGGCGTTGGCCTGATGCGCTCGCCCGCCGACATCGGCAGCGTGGTGGTGGCGCAGAAGGGCGGCACGCCTGTGCTGGTGCGTGACCTGGCCAGCATCGCCGACACCGGCCTGCCACGGCAGGGCCTGGTCGGCCAGGACGGCAACGATGACGCGGTGTTCGGCATGGTGCTGATGCGCAAGGGCGAAAATCCGTCCGATGTGCTTGATGCCCTGCATGCGCGCGTGGCCGAGATCGAGGCCGGCCAACTGCCGGTCGGGGTCAGCATCGAGCCGTTCTATGACCGCTCCTGGCTGGTGTCGACCACGTTGAAGACGGTGTTCCGCAACCTGCTGGAAGGTGCGGTGCTGGTGTTCCTGGTGCTCTGGCTGTTCCTGTACAACGCCCGCGCGGCGCTGATCGTGGCGGCGATGATGCCGCTGGCGCTGCTGTCCACCTTCCTCGGCCTGCACCTGTGGGGCGTGCCGGCCAACCTGCTGTCGCTGGGGGCGATGGACTTCGGCATCATCATCGACGGTGCGGTCATCGTCACCGAGCACATCGTTTCACGCTTGTCCTCGCTGCCACCCAGCGCGGACCGGAAGACACGGTTCTCCACCGTGCTGTCGGCGGCCTCGGAGGTCGGGCGGCCGACGTTCTTCTCGATGCTCATCATCATCGCCGCGCATATTCCGATCTTCACCCTGCAGCGGCAGGAAGGCCGGATGTTCGCACCGATGGCCTACTCGGTGACCTCGGCATTGATCGGCGCACTGATCCTGGCGCTGACCGTGGTGCCGCTGTTGTGCTACTGGTGGCTGCGCCGTGACCGCATGCGCGGCGAAAACCCGCTGATGGACCGGCTGACCGGCTGGTACCAGCCGGTGCTGGAACGCGCCCTGGCCCGACCGCGGGCAGTGGTGCTCACCGCCGTGGCCCTGCTGGTCGGCACCTTGGCACTGGGCACGCGGCTGGGCTCGGAGTTCCTGCCCGAGCTGGATGAGGGGTCGATCTGGCTCACCGCCACCCTCGACCCCAGCACCAGCCTGGCCGAAGCGCAGCAGCAGTCGCGGCGCATCCGCGAACTGGTGAACACCTATCCGCAGGTGTCGACGGTGGTGGCCAAGCTTGGGCGGCCCGAAGACGGCTCCGATGCCAAGGGCGCGAACCAGATCGAGGCGCTTGTGGCGCTGAAGCCGGAGAAGGAATGGCCCAAGGGCGTGGACAAGCGGCAACTGATCGCCGACCTGCAGCGCACGCTCGAACAACGCATTCCCGGGCCGGAGTTCTCGATCTCGCAGCCGGTGCGCGACAACATCCTGGAGAGCATCTCGCAGATCAAGGGTCAGGTCGTCATCAAGGTCAGCGGTGCCGACCTGGACGTGCTGAATCGACAGGCCCAGGCCATCCTCGGCCAGGTGCGTGGCGTGGACGGGGTGGAGAGCGCCTTCATCGACCGCGATGGTTCGCTGCCGCAGCTGCAGATCGAGATCGACCGCGACCGTGCCGCGCGCTACGGGCTGAACGTGCGTGACATCGACGAGGTGATCGAGACGGCGCTGGGGGGCCGTGAAGTAGGCGAACTGTGGGAAGGCGACCGCAGGTTCCCGATCACCCTGCGCCTGGACGATGCCGACCGCGACCTGCAGCGCCTGCGCATGGTGCCGGTGGGGATCGGCGATGGGCATACGGTGACGTTGTCCGATGTGGCTGAGTTCCGCATGGCCAGCGGTGCGATCAACATTTCCCGCGAGAATGCGCAGCGGGTGAAGGCCGTGAGCATCTTCATCGCCGGCCGCGACATGGGCAGCGTGGTGGCCGACATGCGTTCGCGGGTGGATGCCAGCGTCGCACTGCCCGACGGCTACCGTCTGGAATGGTCGGGCGAGTTCGAGAACCAGCAGCGCGCGATGAAGCGGCTGGGCTGGGTCATCCCGCTGTCGGTGCTGATCATCTTCGTGCTGCTGTTCGATGCGTTCAAGGACATCAGCAGTGCGGCACTGATCCTGGCCAACGTGCCGCTGGCGATGATCGGCGGCATCCTGGCCCTGTGGGTGACCGGCATTCCGCTCTCGGTATCGGCCGCGATCGGCTTCATTGCATTGTTCGGCCAGGCGGTGCTGAACGGCGTGGTGATGCTCAGCCGCTTCGCCCAGCTGCGCGAGCAGGGCATGGATCTGCTGCAGTCGGTGGTGCAGGGCTCGCTGCAGCGCCTGCGCACGGTGCTGATGACCGCGTTGCTGGCGATGTTCGGCCTGCTGCCGATGGCCACCTCGCATGCCATCGGTGCGGAGACGCAGAAGCCGCTGGCGGTGGTGGTGATCGGCGGCCTGCTGTCGGCGATGCTGCTGACCCTGCTGGTGCTGCCGACGTTGTATTACTGGGTGCACCGCCGGCGGGAGGCGCGGGCGGGCTGATCAAAGTGTAGAGCCGAGCCCATGCTCGGCTGCTTCTGGCGTCTGTGCGAAGAGCAGCCGAGCATGGGCTCGGCTCTACAGGGCTTGGACGGCCACCGTGCCGCCGCCGGGCAGGGCCCGGCGCTACCGGCTACACCATCCCGCCATTGGCACGCAGCACCTGGCCGTTGATCCATCCGCCATCAGCGCCAGCCAGGAACGCCACCGCGCCTGCGATGTCTTCCGGCGTGCCCAGTCGCTCGAGCGGATTCATCTTCGCGAGGCGATCAATCAGTTCCGGCGACTTGCCATCCAGGAACAGATCGGTGGCGGTCGGGCCCGGTGCCACCGCATTGACCGTGATGCCGCGCCCGCGCAGTTCTTTGCTGAGGATCGCACCGAGCGTCTCCACCGCTGCCTTGCTGGCCGCATAGACGCTGTAGTTCTCCAGCTTGATGCCGACCACGCTGGTGGACAGGGTGACGATGCGGCCGCCGTCGCGGACCCGTCGCGCGCTTTCGCGCAGGACGTTGAACGCGCCCTTCAGGTTGATGCCCATCACCCGCTCAAACAGTGCGTCGTCGCTGTCGGCCAGCGCGGCCAGCTGCAGGACGCCGGCACTGTTGACCACCACGTCGACGCCACCGAAGCGCGCCTCGATGGCATCGAACAGCTGGCGGACGGCCTGCGGGTCGGCGACGTCGGCCTGCAGTGCGATGGCCTGGCCCCCGGCGGCGGTCAGTTCGGCCGCCAGCGCTTCGGCATCATCGCGGCGCCCGGCGTAGTTGATGGCCACGGCATGGCCATCGGCAGCCAGGCGACGCGAGATGGCCGCGCCGATACCGCGCGAGCCGCCCGTGACCAGGGCGACGGAAGGGGAGGAGGCAACGGTCATGTTCGGTTCCAGCAGGACACGCCCGATCGGCGCAGGGCCATCTTCGCGCAGTCGCGTGTCCGGATAATCTGGCATGATCCGCCAACATCATCCGGCAGGCCGAACAATGGATCGCTTCACCGCCATGCGTGCCTTCGTCCGCATCGTCGAGCGCCGCAGCTTCACCCGCGCGTCCGAAGACCTGGGCCTGCCACGGGCCACGGTGACCGATGCGATCAAGGCGCTGGAACAACGCCTGGGCGTGCGCCTGCTGCACCGGACCACGCGGCTGGTGGTGCCGACGCTGGAAGGCGAGGCGTTCTACGGCCGCTGCCTGCGCCTGATCGCTGACATGGACGATACCGAGGCCGCCTTCCGTGACGTGCCGCCACGCGGCCCGCTGCGCATCGAGGTACACGGCACGCTGGGCCGCCACCTGTTGTTTCCGCACCTGCCGGACTTCCTGCAGCGCTACCCGGAGATTGAACTGGATGTCAGCGAAGGCGACCGCTACGTGGACCTGCTGCGGGAGGGCGTGGACGCGGCGCTGCGGGTCGGCAGCCTGGCCGACAGCGATCTGGCCGCGCGAAGGCTGGCCTTGCTGCGCGAAGTCACGGTGGCCTCGCCTGGCTACCTGCAGGCCCGGGGCGTGCCGGGCAGCATCGATGCCCTGCAGGACGGCCACGAAATGGTCGGCTATCGATCCAGCGCCACCGGGCAGCTGATTCCGCTGGAATTCCAGCTCGGTGGGCAGGTCCGCTACCTGCCACTGCCGGCACGGGTCCGCGTTTCCGGCGCGGATGCGTTTCTTGGCGCAGCGCTGGCGGGGCTGGGCATCATCCAGGCGCCTCGCTACCGCATGGACCCGTACATTGCGCGCGGGCAGCTGGTCGAGCTGCTGCCGGAGGCGCCGCCTACGCCCAGTCCGCTCAGCGTGGTCTACCCGCGCAACCGCACGCCGTCACCCCGCCTGCGGGTGTTCATCGACTGGGTGGCCGGGGTATTCGACCAGGTCGGGTAGTGCCGGCCGCTGGCCGGCGTCTCTGCCACGCGGGCGCTACGCAGTTGCCGGCCAGCGGCCGGCACTACCTGGCATCACTGGCCGGCGTCTGGCTCAGTCGGCCATCGCAGGAGCGTGCGCCGTGAAGTGCGGCAGCACATGCTCGGCGATCTCGTGGAAGGTTTCGGCCAAGGGCCGTTCGTTGCGTCGGAACTGCAGCCCGATGTGGTCCACGCCGGCGGCCTGCATGGCCTGCAGTTCGGCCAGCAGGGCGTTGCGGCCGCCGCGCAGGCCGAAGCGCCAGCGTTGCAACGGCGCGTCCGCCTGGCCCAGCAGGTCCAGGTGGATGAAGCTGGCGTAGGGCTTGTCACCCGCAACCGCACGCCACGCTGCCACACGCTGAGCATGGTCCTGCGGCGTGCCGGGGTAGGCCAGGCAACCATCCATGTGCTGGCCGATCCACGCCGGCTGCTGCTGGGCCAGGCCGGCCACGAGCAGCGGCAGCGCTGGCCCGTCCGCGGGCAGCACGTCCAACCCCTGCGGCAGGTGCGCGGCGCCGCCCTCGCGCAGCAGCGCGACCTGCTCGCGGAAGCGGCTGCCCCGGGTGTCGAAGTCACGACCGAACAGCGGGTACTCCACGGGCCGGTCGCCGCTGGCCACGCCCAGCAGCAGGCGGTCACCGCTGAGCTGCTGCACGCTGCGCGCCGACTTCAGGGTCAGCAGCGGCTCGCGGATCGGCAGGACCACCGCGCCGGTACCCAGCAGGATGTTGTCGGTGATGCCGGCCAGATAGCCCAGGTAGGTGAACACCTCGAACACCTGCGCGGCATCGCCGAAGGCGGGGTCGTACACCGGCACGTCGCGTACCCACAGCGCGCGGAAGCCGAGGCGGTCGGCCAGCCGCGCGAGTTCGGCATGCCGCTGCAGGTCGGGTTCGCCGGGCAGGCGCCGCGCGGCGCGGCGCGCCTGTTCGCCCAGCGGCGTCCAGTCATTGTCCAGGGGGGCTTCGATGCCGATGCTGAAGCCACCGGCACGCAGCCGCGTCAACGCACTGCCCATGTCGATGCGCCTCAGTCCCAGGCCGGGGCCAGCCCCGGCGGGTCGACCTCGCGGCCGTTGCGTTCCAGCGCGGCGATCGCGGCCATGTCCTCGGCATCCAGATGCAGGTCCTGGGCGAGCAGGTTGCTGGCCAGGTTCTCGCGCTTGGTCGACGAGGGAATGACGGCGTAGCCCAGCTGCAGCGCCCAGGCCAGCGCCACCTGGGCCACCGTGGCCTGGTGCTTGTCGGCGATGCGGGCCAGCACCGGGTCCTTCAGCACCTTGCCGTAGGCCAGCGTCATGTACGAGGTCACGGTGATGCCCTGGTCCTTCAGGAACGCGGTCAGCGCCGGGCTCTGCAGGTACGGGCTCAGTTCGATCTGGTTGGTGGCGATCTGGCCGGCGCCGACGACGTCGATGGCCTGGCGGGTCAGCTCGATGTTGAAGTTGGAGACGCCGATCTGCCGGGCCAGGCCCAGCGTCTTCGCTTCAGCCAGCGCGGTCATGTATTCGCGCAGCTCGACGGCGCTGCCGGGGGCGGGCCAGTGGATCAGCAGCAGGTCGACATGGTCGGTGCGCAGCTTGGCCAGGCTGTCGCGCAGGCTGGGGATCAGCGCGCCGGCGGCATGGTTGTCGACCCAGATCTTGGTGGTCAGGAACAGCTGCTCGCGCGGCACGCCGGATTCGGCGATGGCCTGGCCGACCTCGGCCTCGTTGCCGTAGATCTGCGCGGTGTCGATGGCGCGGTAGCCGACGTCGAGCGCGTTGCGCACCGAGTCGATGACGGTCTGGCCGGTCAGGCGGAAGGTGCCGACGCCAAAGGAAGGAATGCTCATGGATGGCTCCAGGCTGGAAGGGGAGCGGAGTGCTCCGACGGGGGCCAGTTTGGCGGCTTTACATTTGCCGATTAAGCCGTGTATACGGGAAACGCTTTTGCGCCGGAGTAAAGAATGAAGACCACGCTGGATGAGATGAAGGCCTTCGTGGCGGTGGTCGACAGCGGCTCGATCACCGCAGCGGCCGAGGCACTGGAGCTCACCATCTCGGCCACCAGCCGTACGCTGGCGCGGCTGGAGGACAAGCTGCAGACCACGCTGCTGCGGCGGACCACCCGGCGCCTTGAACTGACCGAAGAAGGCGCGGCGTTCCTTGAGTACGCGCGCACCATCCTGGCCACGGTGGACGAGGCCGAGGAACAGATGGCCGCCCGCCGCCTGCAGCCGGTGGGACGCCTGCGCGTGGATGCCGCCACGCCTTTCATGCTGCACGTGATCGTGCCCTTGCTGGCGGGCTTCCGCGAACGCTACCCGCAGGTGGAGCTGGAACTGAACTCCAACGAGGGCATCACCGACCTGATCGAGAAGCGCACCGATGTGGCGTTCCGCATCGGCGTGCTGCGTGATTCCACCCTGCACGCACGGCCGATCGGCCACAGCCGCATCCGCGTGGTGGCCAGCCCGGACTACCTGCAGCGGCGCGGCTCGCCCAGCCGCATCGCCCAGTTGCGCGAGCATGATCTGCTGGGCTTCACCCAGCCCAGCTCGCTCAACGAATGGCCGCTGCGCGACGCCGACGGTGGCCCGTTCGTCATCCAGCCGGCCATCGCCTCGTCCAGTGGTGAAACGTTGCGGCAGATGGCCGTGGCCGGACTGGGCATTGCCTGCCTGTCCGACTTCCTCACCCGTGAGGATCGCCGCGCAGGGCGGCTGGTGCAGCTGTTCGCGCGGCAGACCCAGGACGTGCTGCAGCCGATCAACGCGGTCTACTACCGCAACACCGCGCTGGCGGCACGCATCACCTGTTTCGTGGACCATGTGACGCAGACGCTGGGACAACGGCCGTTCGACGAGTGATGGCGTGCGTGGGTCAGCCGACCACCAGCGTCTGTGCCTCCAGGAACGCTTCCAGGCCCCACGCGCCACTCTCGCGGCCGATGCCCGACTGCTTCATGCCGCCGAACGGGGCCATCGGCTCATGCCGCAGGGTATTCACCAGTACCCGGCCGGACTGGATCTGCCGCGCCACCGCCGTCGCCCGCGCTTCATCACTGCCGATCACCAGCGCACTCAATCCGTAGGCGGTGTCATTGGCGATGGCCACCGCCTCTTCCTCGTCGCGGTAGCCGATCACGCACAGCACCGGCCCGAAGATTTCCTCGCGGGCAATGGTCATGTCGTTGCGCACGTCGGTGAACAGGGTAGGGCGCACGAACCAGCCCCTCTGCAGCCCCTCGGGGCGCCCTTCGCCACCGGCCAGCAGCCGCGCGCCTTCTGCGATGCCGGTCGTGATGTAACCCTGCACGCGCTGCCACTGCCGTTCGCTGACCATCGGCCCGACCGTGGTCGCAGCATCGCGCGGGTCGCCACTGCGCACGGCTTGTACGGCAGCCGCGAGGGCATCCTCGAACACCGCCCGGCGTGATTCGGGCACCAGGATGCGGGTGCCCGCAATGCAGGCCTGGCCACTGTTGATGAAACCGGCCTGCACGGCCAGCGTTGCGGCCGCCTGCGGGTCGGCATCGTCGAGGATCACCGTGGGCGACTTGCCGCCCAGCTCGAGGGTGACACGCTTGAAGGTGTCCGCACTGGACCGCAGGATCGCGCGGCCGGTGGCGGTGGACCCGGTGAAGGAGATCTTGGCCACGTCGGGCGATGCGCTGAGCACGGCGCCGACGTCCTGGCCCAGGCCGTTGACGATGTTGGCCACGCCGGCCGGCAGCTGCGCCGCGTGCAGCGCCTCCATCACCACCTGGGTCTGCAGCGCGGACATCTCGCTGGGCTTGACCACGGCGGTACAGCCGGCCGCCAGCGCGGTCGCAAGCTTGCCGCAGATGAAGGACGCATTGCTGTTCCAGGGCGTGATCAGGCCGGCCACGCCCAAGGGCAGCAGATGCACCTGGGCCTGGCCGACGCTGCGCTGGAACGGGAAATCGGCCAGCACGCGCATCGCCTCGTCGATCACCTGCACGGGGTGCTCGACCATCCAGCGCGAACGTGCCGAGGGCGCACCGTACTCGGCCAGTACCGCCGCATGCAGGGCATCCTGGCGCTCGGCCATCGCATCGCGGAAACGGCCGAGCATGGCCAGGCGCTCGGCCACGCTGCGTGCGGCCTGTGCGGGAAGGGCGGCCTTGGCCGCGGCCACTGCACGTTCGGCATCGACCGCGTCGCCCAGCCGTACCGTGCCGATGACTGCTTCGGTGGCGGGGTTGTGCAGGTTGGCGAGGTGCTGGCCGTGGGACGCCACGAAAGCGCCGTTGATGAAGTGCTGGTCGATGCGTTGCATGGCCGGTTCCTGGGGGAGTGAGAGGGTGTGGGCAGAGTCTGGCGCCGCTCGACCGTGCGGGGAATCCGGTCTATCGTGGATGGGGTGTCCCGGTTTTCGGGATGATTGAAGGCGCGCCATGCATCGTTCCGGGCTGGTTGAACTTGATGCCGTGCTGGCCGTGGCCCGTCGCGGCAGCTTCCGTGCGGCCGCGCGCGAACTGGGCATGTCCACCTCGGCGCTGAGCCATGCCGTGGCGAACCTTGAGGCTCGCCTGCAGGCGCGCCTGTTCCACCGCACCACGCGCAGCGTGGCCCTGACCGAAGCCGGCGCACGCTACGTCGCGCGCATCGGCCCTGCGCTGGCCGAGATCCAGGCGGCGGCCGAAGAACTGCACGGCGATGCGCAGCACCCCAGTGGCGCGTTGCGCATCAGCGTGCCGCCGGAAAGCACGCGCATGCTGGCCGGGTTGGTGGCGGCCTTCGTGCAGCGCTACCCGCAGGTGCGGCTGGAGCTGTCCGCCGAGGCCCGGCTGGTGGACATCGTCGCCGATGGCTTCGATGCCGGCGTGCGCCTGCATGAGCAGGTGCCACAGGACATGGTGGCCTTGCCGCTCTATCGGCAGCAGCGCATGCGCGTGGTCGCGTCGCCTGCGTACCTGGCCGCGCACGGGACGCCGGACACGCCCGATGCGCTGGCCGGGCACGGCGCGATCCGCATGCGCCTGTCGCACGGCGGCGTGTATCGCTGGGAGCTGGAACACCGCGGCCAGGTGCTGCAGGTTGATCCACCGGCGCGCCTGGTGGTGGGTGAACTGCAGGCGGCACGGGCGGCGGCGCTGGCCGGGGTTGGCCTGGCCTTCCTGTCCGAATGGCATATCCGCGATGACCTGGACAGCGGCGCGCTGGTGCCGGTGCTGGATGCCTGGTGCCCGCCGTTCCCCGGCCTGTACCTGTACTTCCCAGGCCACCGGCACCTGCCGCCGCCGTTGAAGGCCTTCGCCGACCTGCTGCGCGAACGCGATGCGCAGGGATTGGCCCCCGACGCGATGCAGTAGATCCACGCCATGCGTGGATAGCGGAAATCATCGTGGTGGCTCCGCGCTACCGCAATCCCCACATACTCGGCGTACACCCCATCACCCGCCGGAACGCGGCGCTGAACTTGCTGGGGTTGGCATAGCCGGCTGCCAGCGCCACGTCGGTCACCACGTAACCCTGCAGCAGCGCACTGGCGGCCCAGTACATGCGGCGCCGGGTCAGGAATACATACGGCGATTGGCCACTGGCCGCGCGCAGGGCGCGGCCGAAGGCCGAGGCCTCCATCCCCACGGCCGCCGCCAGAGCCGCAACATCCAGCGCCTCGGCGCGGTGGGCATCGATGAATTCTTCCAGCTGCCGCAGCCGGCGCGCCGACAACGGTGTTGACGCCGGCGGCGGTGCAGGCGTCTGGCCTGCCAGCTGGCCGAGCCGGTGCAGCAGCACCGCGCTGCCCTGCTGCAGGAAGCCGGGAAGGCAGGCGTCGGCCTGGGCGCTTGACCACAGTGCCTGCAGTACCGACGCAATCACCGGATCCTCGTGCAGCCGGGTGGCCAGCGGCAACAGCGGCGCCAGCAGCTGCGCGGCCTGCGGATGCAGGCGGGTATCAATGGCGATGCCGAGCAGGTCCACCGCCGGGCTGGCGTAGCTGCCGGCATCACCGGGCAGCACCAGGTTGAACTGGCCCGGCCGCCAACGTTCCTGCAGCCGGCCCAGCGCCGTGCGCTGATGCAGTGGGCCGCCACCGGCCAAGGCCAGGCCCAGCCGCAGGTGATCGGGATGACCCATCCTGCCTTCGCTGGCTTCGAAGCGATGCCGCAGCAGCACGATCCCCCCATCGTCGCTGGCGTGGGTGCCGAGCGCGGGATGACCGGTCTCGCGTTGCAGCTGGGCCGCGAGGGCGGGCATGGCGGTTCCCGGAATGGAGTGTCGGCGCACGGAATGGAGTGGCTGCTTCAGTTGAGTGTTACATCATAACAATGTGTGCCAGCCGTCCTGCCAGGCACCTGTCCGTTCCCCGAGAGGTTTCCCTTGAAAGCCCCCGTTTCGTCCGCCGCACTGGTCGCGGTGTCACTGATCGTTCCCGTCCTGCCCGTCCATGCCCAGCAGAAGGACGCCGCCACCACGCTTGACGGCGTGATGGTCACCGGCTCCAAGCGTGATACGCCCTACCTGAAGAGCGACCTGTCGGTCACCGTGCTTGACCGCGAGGCGCTGCAGCAGGCCGGCGTCACCGAGTTCCGTGATCTGGACAAGCTGGCACCCAACGTCAAGTTCAACGTAATGGGCCAGCTCAGCAACATGTTCATCTCCATCCGCGGGATCGAGTCCAATCCGTTCCTGGTCAACCGCGCCTCGGTCTACATCGATGGCATCCCGTTCCGCGAACTGAGCAATGCCGTGCTCAACCAGGTCGAATCGGTCGAGGTTTTGCGTGGCCCGCAGGGCACGCTGTACGGCGCCAACAGTGAATCGGGCCTGGTGCTGGTGCGTACCCGCGGCCCGTCCGATGCCACCGAAGGTGAAGTGAACCTGCGCCAGACCTGGTTCGGCAACGGCGGCGGCACCGCGCTGGATGGCTTCCTGTCCGGCCCCCTGGACAAGGGCGGGGCGCTGACCGGTTCGGTCGCCTTCATGGGATCGAAGGAGGATGCCTACCTGAAGAACCTGACGCCATCCGGTGCGCGCGGCAAGGTGGATGAAGGCTACCTGCAGGGCAAGCTGCGCTGGCGGCCCAGCGATTACGTGCAGGTCAACGCGCTGGCCTACCATCTGCGCACGCGCGCGCCGGGCATGTTCGAGTATGAGTATCTGCCGCTGGATACCGGCCTGTACAACCGCACCTACGGCAGCAGCCTCAACGGCGGCCGCCAGGCAGGTGATTTCACCTACATCAATGACGCGCCCAAGCGCACCGAGAAGGATGAGACCGTGGCAGGCCTGAGCGCGCAGTGGCAGCTGCAGGCCGGCACGCTGGATGTCGCCACCTCCTACCGTGGCGAGGAGGTGATGTCGGCCGGCTACGATTTCGACATGACCGCCAGCGCCGCACTGGCCGGCCGCATCTACGACAAGAAGAACGAATGGACCGCCGAGGCGCGTTTCAGCTCGCCCAGCGATCAGGCGCTGACCTGGATGGCCGGCGTGGCGACCTACCGCACGGGCAAGGATTCCATCCTCGGTACGTTTGTCGGTGCGGCCACACGCGGCCTGGACAGCTACAACCTGGCGCCGCGGCAGACCTCCAAGGGCGAGGACTACAGCGTGTTCGCCACTGCCAGCTATACCTTGCCGGCGCTGCCGAAGCTGACCGCCAGCGTGGGCCTGCGCCACGAGCAGGCACGACGTTCCACCGAACAGCGAGCCGGCGCACTGGACCTGGGCGCCGGTGGACGGGTGCTGTACCGCGACGCGGCACTGGCCCACACGTTCTCGGCCACGTTGCCGCGCGTGTCGCTGCGCTACGACGCAAGCGACGACCTGTCCTTCTATGCGGCCTCGGCCAAGGGCTACATCCCGGGTGGCTTCAACCTGGCGGCCGCCCAGAGCGATGTGGTCAACGAGAAGGTGCTGCGTTACGAATCCGAGCGCATGTGGAGCCACGAGCTGGGCTTCAAGATGAACCTGGCCGGCGGCCGCGGCCACATCGGCGGTGCGCTGTTCCACATCACCTCGGACAACTGGCAGGAGATCCAGGTCGCCACCGATGCTGATGGCCGGCCGATCTCTTCGGACTACGTGGGTTCTGATGCCTCGATCCGCTCGCGCGGCGCAGAGCTGGAAGGTGTCTTCGACGTGTTGCCGCAGCTGACCGTAATGGCCAACCTGGGCTACGTGGACGCGAAGTACACCAAGCTGTGGGTCAGCGCGGATCAGAACCTTGCCGGCAAGCGGGTCAAACTGACCCCGCATTACACCGGCTATCTGGCCGCGCGCTACCAGTTCGATTCGGGGGTGTTTGCGCGGGTGGAATCGCAGTTCACCGGATCCAGTGCCCTCGATGAGCGCAACCGCGCGTTCCAGCCGGCGGTGGCGGTGCTCGGGCTGCAGGTGGGGTACGACACGGGACCGTGGAGCACTCGCCTGTTCGTGCAGAACCTGACCGGCAAGCGGCGCATCAATGGCCTGATCTTCGACAACCTTGCCTTCGGGCGAGATGGCAACTATTACGGCCCCGTGGACCATCCGCGCATCTATGGTGCCGAGGTGGGTTACCGTTTCTGAGTGCGTTGCCGGCCAGCGGCCGGCGCTACCAGGCGTAGCGCGCGGCCCGAGATCGGGTAGTGCCGGCCCCGGGCCCGCAGCCCAACCCCACCACGGGCGGGGGCGCC
>NZ_JACVTT010000130.1:0-8823 GCF_016624665.1 Stenotrophomonas sp. S39
GGGGCTCGATGGCGCCATCCATGGCGCCAACGGTCCTGCCCACCCACACCGCCCCACCTCTGACAGTTGGCCGGTGGCTGTTGGTGCCAGCAGCTTTTGGTGGGTGCCGACCGTTGGTCGGCACGCTTTTGCTGTCGGTAGGTGTCGACCGTTGGTCGACACGCTTTCCCCAGGGTCAGAAGGGGTTCAGTGGCGTGCGCTGAATACGCGCCGGGGGCGGGTAGACTGGGGGCCTCGTTTCCATGAAAACCGGTTGCCCGATGTCCGTCAGATTCCGCTGGTTGCCCCTGTTGTGCCTGGCCCTGGCGGGCTGCAGCAAGCTGGAGAACCCTGGCAACGTGACCGCCGCCGACAAGGCGACGCGGGCGCCGGCCAGTGATGGCGAGAACATGGTCTCCATCAATGCGGCCGATGCACCGCCGCCGCCGGTGGCGCCGCCACGCAGCCGTGCCGATCGGCCGTGGCCGCAGGCGCAGCTGGAGAACGGCAAGGCCTGGGTCAGCTGTGGCACCGACTATGCCGCTGACGGCGGCGATGGCATCGAACTGGAAGGCCTGCAGCGCGAGCAGGTCCAGCAGGCCCTGCAGCCCTGCGTCGAGCGCGGGCT
Source organism: Stenotrophomonas sp. S39 (assembly GCF_016624665.1). Taxonomy (NCBI): domain Bacteria; kingdom Pseudomonadati; phylum Pseudomonadota; class Gammaproteobacteria; order Lysobacterales; family Lysobacteraceae; genus Stenotrophomonas; species Stenotrophomonas sp. S39. The sequence goes on from NZ_JACVTT010000130.1 coordinate 608, forward strand.
GCTGCGCGTGCGCTACCAGGGCAAGATCAATCCCGGTTTCGCCGAAATGATGTGGCGGCTGGCCGTGGTGGCCGACGCGCTGAAGATCCACAAGCGCATCCTCGATCTGGATTCCAGTGGTGGCCAGGTCGAATCGGCCATCGTGGCCGGCGACAGCATCGGTGAGTCGGGCTGGACCATCTGGGTGCGCGAGGGCTCCATCTGCCACAGCGCCTGTGTGTTCGTGCTGGCGGCGGGTGACAACCGGTTGCTGTCGGGCAAGGTCGGCATCCACCGGATGATGCGCATCAGCTCCAAGGCCACCTCGCGCGCCGAGCTCAACCGCGAGCTGCACGAGGTCTACGACAACGTGAAGGATTACCTGCAGCGCAACGGCGTTGCGGTGGGCGTGGCCGACCTGATGATGACCGTGCCCAACCGCAGCCTGCGCCTGCTCACCCCCGACGAGCTGCGCCAGTACGGGCTGGACGGCACCAATGCGGTGCAGGACGACCTGGAGCGGATCAAGCAGATGCGCGCCTGCGGCGATGATTTCGTGCAGCGCAAGGATGCCTTCCTGGTGGCCTTCGACCAGCAGTGCAAGCGCGAAGGCGCGGACATGGAATCGATCAACAGCTGCGGCCAGGCGCTGAAGCAGCGCTTCGGTTTCCCCGATGAGGTGTGCCCGGAAGAAAGCCCGCTCTCGGAAATCGACGTGGCGACCATGCCGCCGGCGCCGCCGGAGAAGCCGCCGGTGGCCGAGCAGCCGGCGGGCGAGGGTGCTGCACCGGCCGCGCAGGGCGATGCCGCGACGGTGGAAGCCAGCGCACCCGCGCGCTGACAGCGTACTCACCGGGCTGAAGTAGACTGCGGTTCTTACCCTAGAACCGGCGGTGTCCATGAAGCGCGTGCGTTTGCCGAAGTTCCTGCTGTTGTCCCTGCTGCCGATGACCGCGCTGGCACAGGCCCCCGCGCCGGCCACGCCCGCGCCGGCTCCGGCGCGCCCGGCACCTGCCGCAGCGGCAGCCGCCAAGCCGGCCACGGCTGCGCCGGTCCTCACCGCTGCGCAGCAGGCACAGGTGCAGAAGCAGGATGCCGACATGAGCGCTGCGGCACTGATGGCTGCGCAACTGGTCGACAGCAACCGTGCCGGCGAGTTGTGGGATGGCGCGTCGGCCGTGGCCCGCCGCGCGGTGCCCAAGGCGGCGTTCGTCAGCCAGCTTGCGGCCGACCGCACGCGCCTGGGCGCGATGAACGGACGTGGCCAACCCACCATCACCCGGGTCAAGTACGCCGCCGGTGCTGCGGTGCCGGAGGGGCTGTACATCAATGTCAGCTTCCCGACCCGTTTCGCCAACAGCACGCAGCCGGTGCGCGAACTGGTGTCTTTCCGCTTCGACGAAGACCAGACCTGGCGCCTGGCCGGTTACAGCCTGCGCGCGTCCGCGCCCTGACGGAGAACCTCGATGGCCACCGAGCTGACACTGCTGGCGTGGGCGATGCTGCTGGGCTTCGTGCACATCTTCGCGGCATCGGCCGTGGTCACGCGCGAGCGCGGGATGAAGTGGAACGCGTCGGCGCGTGATGCGCCCGACGTGCCACTGAGCCCGCTGGCGGGAAGGCTGAAGCGGGCGCAGGCCAATTTCTTCGAGACGTTCCCGTTCTTCGCCGCCGCCGCGATCGCGGTGGTGGTGGCCGGGCGCAGCACGGATACCACGGTGCTGGCGGCGCAGGTCTATTTCTGGGCGCGCGTGGTCTACCTGCCGCTGTATGCTGCCGGCGTGCCTTACGTGCGCAGCCTGGTCTGGGTGGTCTCGATCGTGGCGGTGCTCAAGCTGGTGTTCGCACTGCTGTGATACGCGCGCGGGCCTGATCCAGATCAAGGCCAGTCATGCGCCTGGCGCTATGCTGGGCGCGACTGGATCAACGGCAGGAGGCGCTTATGCGCAGGATGGACGTAGTGGTGGTCGGTGCCGGCCCGGCGGGCCTGTGCTTCGCGCGTGCGCTGGCCGGCAGTGGCCTGCAGGTCGGGCTGGTCGAGGTGCAGCCGCGGCAGGCGCTGGCGCAGGCCGCCTTCGACGGCCGCGAGATCGCCCTGACCCATGCCTCCCGGCAAAGCCTGGAACAGCTGGGCCTGTGGCAGCGCCTGCCCGACGCCGAGATTGCCGAGCTGCGCGATGCGCGGGTGATGAACGGCGGTTCGCCGTTCGCGCTGACCTTCGCCATTGGCCAGGTCGATGGCCAGCCGCTGGGCTGGCTTGTGCCCAACCACCTGATCCGCCGCGCGGCCTGGGAGGCGGTGCAGGGCCAGGACGGGCTGGAACTGTTCGATGGGCGCAAGGTGCTGGCCGTGCAGGCCGACGCGCAGGGCCACGTGGTCAAGCTGGATGACGGCAGCGAGCTGCATGCCCGCCTGCTGGTCGCCGCCGACAGCCGTTTTTCCACTACCCGCCGCATGCTCGGCATCGGTGCGCAGATGCGCGACTTCGGCAAGTCGATGCTGGTCTGCCGCATGCAGGTCGAGCGCGATCACCACCACACTGCGTGGGAGTGGTTCGGCTATGGCCGCACGATGGCGCTGCTGCCGCTCAACGAAGGCCAGGCGTCGGCGGTCATCACGTTGCCGCCGCGGCAGATCGAGGCACTGCTGGCGATGGACGAGGTGGGCTTTGGCGAGGCCATCACCGCGTGCTTCGAGCACCGTCTGGGGCAGATGCAGCCGGTGGCCACGCCGCAGGCCTATCCGCTGGTGGGGGTGTACGCACACCGCTTCGTCGGCGAGCGTTGTGCGCTGATCGGTGATGCCGCAGTGGGCATGCACCCGGTCACCGCGCATGGGTTCAACCTGGGCCTGGCCAGCGCACAGCGGTTGGCGCAGGGCATCCTGGCGCAGCAACGGCGGGGCGCGGACATCGCCGCGGCCGGCATGCTGGCCACCTACCAGCGCGGCCACCGTCTGGCGTCGCGGCCGCTGTACGAGGCCACCAACGCCATTGCCAGCCTGTACACCGACGACCGCCGGCCGGCACGCCTGCTGCGGGCGGCCGGGCTGCGGGTGGCGCAGGGCGTGGCGCCGTTCCGGCAGCTGATCGCCTCGCACCTCACCCAGCGGGTGGCCTGAACGGGCCTGGCCCCCAGGCTCAGCTGGCGGCCAGCACGCGGATCTGGCTGTCGGCGAATTCAACCACCTGGCCTGCGCGGATCTTGCAGGCCTTGCGCAGCTCGACTTCGCCGTCGACCAGGACCTGGCCCTCGCTGATGACCATCTTGGCCTCGCCGCCGCTGGTGACCAGGTCGGCCAGCTTGAGCAGCTGCTTGAGCTCGACGTAGTCGCCGTCGAGGTCGAATTCGAGGATCTGCATGGTGTGGGTGTCCTGGAGAGGGGGCGGGAAGGGCGCGTATTGTGCGCCAGCGCGGCCCGGAAGGGGATGCGAATGGTTTCCTGTACGCATGGTTCAGGAAGAGTGCGGTATCATTCCGCTCTGAGTGAGTGAAATCTCCTCCGACCGAGCAGCGCCAGGGCACGCGATAAGAAGGGCGCCCAAAGCGCGGACCATCCCTTTTTTATCGCACTGCCATGCAGATGGCCGTGCCTTTGGAGTTCCCCATGTCCCAAGATTCCCAAGCGCAGCTGCAGTTCGCGCAGCTCGGCCTGTCCGAGCCCGTGATGCAGGCGGTCACCGCCATCGGCTACGAAACCCCGTCGCCGATCCAGGCTGCCACCATCCCGGCGATGCTGGAAGGCCGCGACGTGCTGGGCCAGGCCCAGACCGGTACCGGCAAGACCGCAGCGTTCGCACTGCCGGTACTGTCCAACATCGACCTGCAGCAGATCAAGCCCCAGGCCCTGATCCTGGCGCCGACCCGCGAACTGGCCATCCAGGTCGCCGAGGCGTTCCAGTCCTATTCGTCGAAGATCCCGGGCTTCCGCGTGCTGCCTGTGTACGGCGGCCAGCCGTACGGCCAGCAGCTGTCGGCCCTGCGCCGCGGCGTGCACATCGTGGTCGGTACCCCCGGCCGCGTGATCGACCACTTGGACCGCAGCACCCTGGACCTGTCCGAGCTGAAGACCCTGGTGCTGGACGAAGCCGACGAAATGCTGCGCATGGGCTTCATCGACGACGTCGAAGCCGTGCTGAAGAAGCTGCCGGAGCAGCGCCAGGTGGCCCTGTTCTCGGCCACCATGCCGCCGCAGATCCGCCGCATCGCGCAGACCTACCTGCAGGATCCGGTCGAAGTCACCATCCAGGCCAAGACCACCACCTCGGCCAACATCCGCCAGCGCTACTGGTGGGTGAGTGGCATGCACAAGCTGGAGGCGCTGACCCGCATCCTGGAAGTCGAGCCGTTCGACGCGATGATCATCTTCGCGCGTACCAAGGCCGGCACCGAGGAACTGGCCAGCAAGCTGCAGGCCCGTGGCCTGGCCGCTGCCGCCATCAACGGTGACATGCAGCAGGCCCAGCGTGAGCGCACCATCGCCATGCTGAAGGAAGGCAAGCTGGACATCCTGGTCGCCACCGACGTGGCTGCCCGTGGCCTGGACGTGGAGCGCATCAGCCACGTGCTGAACTATGACATCCCGTACGACACCGAAAGCTACGTGCACCGCATCGGCCGTACCGGCCGTGCCGGCCGCAGCGGCGAGGCGATCCTGTTCGCCACCCCGCGCGAGAAGGGCATGCTGCGCCAGATCGAGCGCGCCACCCGCCAGCCGATCGAAGAAATGCAGCTGCCGAGCGTGGAAGCGGTCAACGACACCCGCATCAACAAGTTCACCTCGCGCATCAGCGAAACCCTCGGTGCCGGCGGCCTGGACTTCTACCGCCAGCTGCTGGAACGCTTCGAGACCGAGCAGAACGTGCCGGCCATCGAAGTGGCTGCTGCGCTGGCCAGGATGCTGCAGGGTGACACCCCGTTCCTGCTGCAGCCGCCGGTGCGCGCCCCGCGGGAAGAGCGTGCGCCGCGTGAGCGTTTCGACCGTGGCGACCGTCCGGAGCGCGGCGACCGCTTCGACCGCAACGAGCGTGGCCCGCGCTTCGAACGTGGCCCGCGCCGTGAAGACGGCGAGGGTGGCTTCAAGCAGCGCCCGCGCCGTGACGTTCCGCCGCGCGGTGCGCCGGAGCAGGGCATGGAGACCTACCGCATCTCGGTGGGCCACCAGCATGGCGTGAAGCCGGCCAACATCGTCGGCGCCATCGCCAACGAAGCTGGCCTGGAAAGCCGCTTCATCGGCCGCATCGACATCCACGACGACTTCTCGCTGCTGGACCTGCCGGCGCAGATGCCGTCGGACGTCCTGTCGCACCTGCAGAAGGTCTGGGTGTCCGGCCAGCAGCTGCAGATGCGTGCGCTGGCCCCGGGTGAAGACACCAACCCCGCCCCGCGTCCGTTCAAGCCGCGCTTCGACAAGCGTGGCCCGGGTGGTCCGGGTGGCCCGCGTCGTGGTGGTCCGGGTGGCCCGGGCGGCCATGGTGGCGACCGCGGCGGTGACCGCGACAGCCGCCCGCCGCGTCGTGACGGCTTCAAGCCGCGCGGCCCGCGCAGCTACTGATCCCCAGTGATGTGACAGAACAACGCCAGCCTCCGGGCTGGCGTTGTTCGTTTCCGCTGCCCGAAACGGCAGCGGGGGAATTGAATCGGTTCAAACCCGCCCGCCCCCACGACCGTCGCGCCCGGTTTCGCATGGTCCACACATCGCCGTCCATAGGCTGGCATAGTTGGACAAGGAGGCTGTCACGGCACATTCGGGGGGATCCGGGATGGGTAGAGGTGGCAAGGAGCAGCATCAGCACCGGGTGCCGATGACCCGTGGGCTGGGGCTGCGGTTCGCATTGTTGACGGGCATGGCGATCGGACTGGTCGGCCTGTCCGCCTTGATCCAGGAACTGCAGGCGGCGTCCACCGCCTGGATTGCGGGCCAGGGGCACTGGTCGCGCGGCCAGCAGGATGCCACCGCTGCGCTCAGCCGCTATCTGGCGCGGGGGTCGGCGCACGACCTGGAGGACGCCCGGCGCGCCCTGCAGGTGCCGCTGGGCGATCTGCATGCGCGGTTGGCGCTGGAACAACCGCAACCGGACGTGGTGCAAGCGCGCGAAGGTTTCCTGCGCGGCGGCAACGCGCGTTCGGATGTGTCGCGGCTGATCTTTTCCTTCCGCTACGCACGCGACCTGGGCGAGTTCCGCGAAGCCACCCGCCTGTGGCGGCAGACCGACGCGCACCTGCTGGCCATGCAGGCGCTGATCGAAGAACTGGAGAACGTCCCGCCGGAAGCGCTGCAGCAGCCCAGCGTGCGCGACCGCTACATGCAGCGCGTGCACGACGTGGACCTGCAGCTGCAGTCGCAGGCCGAGGCGTTCTCCCAGGCCCTGCTGCGCATGGCGCATACGGTGCGCATTGCCACGCTGATCGTCGGCGGCTTCTCGGTGCTGGCCATCACCCTGATGGCGGTGGCCCTGGCGCGGCGCGTCGGCAAGGACCTGACCGAGCATGAGAGCCGATTCCGCGCTGCCTTCTACCAGGCCAACGTGGGCATGCTGAAGCTGGATGCGGCCGGGCGGGTGATGGAGGCCAACCAGGCCATGGCGGACATCCTCGACTACCGGCGCGATGTGCTGCAGCAGATGGCCCTGGGCGACCTGCTGATGGAAGGCGAACTGGTGCTGGACGATGACGGGCGGATCAACTGGGACCGCCAGCTGCGGCCGGGCGAACTGCGTTTCCGCCGCCGCGACGGCAGCCTGGTCTGGGGCCGCTGGAGCGGCACCGGCGTGCGCAGCGCTGGCGGCCGGCTGTCGGTGTTTTCGATCATCGAGGATGTCAGCCAGAACCATGCGCTGGCCCGGGAGATCGAGCACCATGCCAGCCACGATCCGCTCACCGGCCTGATCAACCGCCGCGAGATCGAGCGGTTGCTGGAGCGGGCGCTGCTGCAGGTCCGTTCCGAGGGCGGCACGCACGCGCTGTGCTACATCAACCTGGACCACTTCAAGCTGGTCAACGACAGCTTCGGCCACGCCGCCGGTGACCAGATGCTGCGCGGGTTCGCCGAATACCTGGTGGGCGCGGTACGCGATGGCGACTGGGTGGGGCGGCTGGGTGCGGACGAATTCGCAGTCTTCCTCGGCCGCGCCAGCCAGGACGAGGCCAAGCGCGTACTGCAGCGGCTGATCCGCAACCTGGGCCAGGCAACGTTCCCGATCAGCGAAGGCAGCCCGCAGCTGAGCTGCAGCATCGGCGTGGTGGAAGTGACTGCCGACGCACCGGACGTGAACTGGCTGATGAGCGCGGCCGACAGCGCCTGCTATGCGGCCAAGCAGGCTGGCCGCAACCGCGTCCACTGCTTCAACGAGGACCGCCTGGCGCTGGACGAACGCCGCCATGAAGCCGAGCGCCTGCAGCGGGTAAGCCGGGCGATGGCCGAGAACCGCATGCTGCTGTATGCCCAGCGCATCGCCAAGGTCGGCGATCCGGGTTACCTGCATTACGAGGTGCTGGTACGCATGCGCGATGCCGACGGTGCGTTGCACATGCCGGGGCAGTTCATGCCGGCGGTGGAGCGCTATGGCATGGCCGTGGCGCTGGATCGCCACGTGCTTGGCCTGCTGTTCCGCCACCTGCAGGTGTGCCCGGCGCACGTGCGCCAGCTGGGCCTGTGCAACGTCAACGTATCGGCGCAGTCGATCGCCGAGCCGAGCTTCCTGGCCTTCGTCTGCGATCTGCTGGAGCGCAACCGCGCGCTGGCGGCCAAGCTCTGCTTTGAAGTGACCGAGACGGCAGCGATCAGCAACCTGACCCAGGCGCGTGCGTTCATCGACGCGGTGAAGGCACGCGGCTGCCGCATGGCGCTGGATGACTTCGGCTCGGGCCTGTCCTCGTTCGGTTACCTGCGGCAGCTGCCGGCGGACATCCTGAAGATCGACGGCGCGTTCGTGCGTGACATGGACACCGACGCGGTGAGCCGGGCGACGGTGCGCGCGATCAGTGAGCTGGGTCGCGAGCTGCAGATGGAGGTGGTGGCCGAGTGGGTGGAGACGGCGGAGGTGGCGCAGACGCTGGCCGACATGGGCGTGGATGGGTTGCAGGGCTATGCCATCGAGCGGCCGCAGCCGCTGGAGCGGTTGACGCTGGCCAACCAGCGGCCGGTGCGTCTGGTGGGTACCCCGGGCCCGCAGGGGTAGGGGGTGTTCGGCAGGGCTTGCAGCCCTGCACCTGCGGTAGTGCCGGCCGCTGGCCGG
>NZ_JACVTT010000131.1:0-8750 GCF_016624665.1 Stenotrophomonas sp. S39
CCCCGGTGGTACCCGGCCGCTTTGTGCGGACCCCCCCGCCGCCGCCCTGGGGCGGGCGTCGTCGTATCTGCAGGCAAAGAACGCATTCATTTCACAGGCAGGGGCGGATAACGGTTGGCGAACCAGCGGACGATGCCGTCCGCAGTGACCCCCGTCCAACCGGCCACCCGGCCGCGCCCTGGAGCCTGAAATGCCTGCCGCCCCCGCTGCCGTTCCCCCCGAAGCGCCTTCCCGCACGCCGCGTCGCCGGCACCCGATGGCCACCCTCCTGTCCCTGCTGCTGATCCTGCTCGGCGCGGTCATCGGCGGCCTGGGTGTCTGGCTGCTGACCCTGGGCGGTTCCTGGTACTACGCCATCGCCGGTGTCGCCATGCTGGCCAGCGGTGCGCTGCTGTGGGGCAACCGCCGCAGTGCCGCGCTGCTGTTCGCCGCCATTTTCATCGGCACGCTGCTGTGGACGTGGTGGGAATCGGGCAGCACCTACTGGCGCTGGGTGCCGCGGCTGGGCCTGGTGACCGCGCTGGCGATCGTGATGGCGCTGCTGGCCCCGACCCTGCAGCAGCCTTTTTCGCGTCGCGTATCACGCGGTGTTGCGGCGGCCTTGATGCTGGTGTTCGTGGCGGCCTTCGCGCTCGCCTTCGTGCCGCACGGTGAAGTGCGCGGTGACCAGCCGTTCCCCGATGCCGCCGCCTCGACCGGCATCGATCCCACCGAGGACACCACCGGCCTGCAGCCCTCCGACCGGCCGGCCGACGGCGACTGGGCCGCGTGGGGCCGCAACAACGCCGCCACCCGTTTCTCGCCGCTGCAGCAGATCACCCCGGACAACGTGGCCACGCTGCAGCCGGCCTGGCAGTTCCGCACCGGCGATCTGCCAGAGAACCGCTGGGGCGCGGAAACCACGCCGCTGAAGATCGGCAACCGCCTGTACCTGTGCACCGCGCGCAACCAGTTGATCGCACTCGACGCCAGCAGCGGCAAGGAACTCTGGCGTTTCAATCCAAAGGTCAAGGACGCTTCCATTCCCTACACCGCAGCGTGCCGCGGCGTGTCCTATTACGAACAACCGAGTGGCGCCGCCGTGGTCGATGCTGCCCTGGCGGATGCGGCGGCCGACCTCGCACTGCCTCCACCGCCGCCGACCGCAGGCGCCGCCAGCGTGCCTGGCAACCGCCCGGCCTGCACCGCCCGCATCATCGAAGGCACCCTGGACGGCCGCATCATCGCCGTGGATGCCGACAGCGGAAAGCCCTGCGCCAACTTCGGCAACAACGGCCAGGTCGACATCACCCTGGGCATGGGCAACACGCCGCCGGGCTATGTGTCCATCACCTCGCCGCCGGCCATCGTGCGCGGCGTCATCGTGACCGGCCACCAGGTGCTGGACGGCCAGCGCCGCGATGCGCCGTCGGGCGTCATCCAGGCCTACGACGCGGTGACCGGCAAGCTGCGCTGGGCCTGGGACATGGATCAGCCGGAACTGACCGGCTTGCCGGCACAGGGCAAGGAGTACACGCGCGGCACGCCGAACATGTGGACCACCGCCACCGGCGATGAAAAGCTGGGCCTGGTCTATCTGCCGATGGGCAATTCCGCGGGCGACTACTGGAGCGGCTCGCGCACCGAGAACCAGAACAAGTACGCCACATCGCTGGTCGCCATCGACGTGACCACCGGCAAGCCCGCGTGGCATTTCCAGGCCGTGCGCAAGGATGTCTGGGATTACGACATGGGTTCGCAGGCCAGCCTGATCGATTACCCGACCGCACAGGGCAAGGTGCCAGCGATCCTGCTGCCGACCAAGCAGGGCGACATGTACATCCTCGACCGCCGCACCGGCGAGCTGCTGACCCCGGCGGAAGAGCGCAAGGTGCCGACCGGCGGTGTCGAACCGGAGCAGCGCTCGCCGACCCAGTTGTTCTCGCTGTACCACACGCTGCGCCGCGAGCACGACCTGACCGAGCAGGACATGTGGGGCATCACGCCCATCGACCAGCTGGTGTGCCGCATCCAGTTCCGCAAGGCGCATTACGAAGGCTTCTACACGCCGCCGAGCGCAGACCACCATTCCATTGAATACCCCGGCTACAACGGTGGTTCGGACTGGGGCAGCGTGGCCATCGATACGCGGCGCGGGGTGATCGTGGCCAACTACAACGACATGCCCAACTACAACCGGCTGGTGCCGCGCGCCGAGGCCGACCGCAAGGGCTGGCTGCCGCGCGAGGCGATCACCCATGACAAGGGCGGCGCCGAAGGTGCGGGCGACCCGCAGGTGGGCACGCCGTACGCCATCGACGTCAACGCCGGCTGGCGCCTGCCGTTCACCGGCCTGCTGTGCAAGCAGCCGCCCTACGGTGGCATCCGCGCCGTCGACCTGCGCACCGGCAAGCTGCTGTGGGATCGGCCGTTCGGCAGTGCGCGCGGCAATGGCCCGTTCGGCATCCGTTCCGGCCTGCCGATTGAAATCGGCACCCCCAACAACGGTGGTTCGGTGGTGACGGCCAGCGGCCTGATCTTCATTGCCGCCGCCACCGATGATCTGCTGCGCGCGATCGACCTGAAGACCGGCAAGGAACTGTGGCACGCCAAGCTGCCGGCCGGTGGCCAGGCCAACCCGATGGTGTACGAGCAGGACGGCCGCCAGTACGTGGTGATCGTGGCGGCCGGGCACCACTTCATGGAAACGCCGAAGGGTGATTACGTGATGGCGTACGCGTTGCCGAAGTGACGGTGGGGGGCAGGGGAGGGTAGAGTCGACCGTTGGTCGACTGCCCTTCGCGACCCAACTATAACCCCGCGCCTCGCGCGGGAGTCGACCAACGGTCGACTCTACCCAGTCGGCGCCAAGTCATTTCCCTACGGGATGACTGGTCTCGCGCCGATGCCAGAACGGAGCCACCATGGGCATGTTCAACCACATGCCCAGTCCACAACTACTCATCGGCCGCCGCTCCATCATCGGCAACGTGTACGCAATTACGATGATCTGCAGAGATCGTCGTCCCGTCTTCGAAGACCCAGCCAACGCCGACATCGCGATACAGGTGCTGGAGGCAATGGACCAACAAGGGCTGACCTCGCCGCTTGCGTGGGTGGTCATGCCCGACCACCTGCATTGGCTTGCCCAGCTTCGCGAAACGTCACTCGGCTACTGCGTGCAGCGCTTCAAGTCACGCAGCGGTTTGCTCATCAACCAACATCGCGGAAGCGCCGGGGCCCTCTGGCAGGCGGGCTACTTCGACCATGCGATCCGCAGTGAGGAATCACTGCGAAAGCATGCGCGCTACATCCTGGCAAATCCCATAAGGGCAGGATTGGCAACCCGACTAGGCGAGTACCCCCATGGATGGTGCCGCTGGCCAATGGATGACGACCCCCGGGGTAGAGTCGACCGTTGGTCGACTGCGCTTTGCGACCAGGCCAAAAAAGCCCCGCGCTTTGCGCGGTAGTCGACCAACGGTCGACTCTACCCGCCCGGCACGCGCCATCCTTGGGCTAGGATGGCCGCACGACTCGTCTGCGAAGGAATCGCCATGTTCGTGCGCTGTCTCGCCGCCCGCCAACTGTTCTGGGCGCTGTTGATGCTGTTGTGCATGGGCGCCGCGCACGCTGCGCCGCCCGCTCCTGAGGCCCGACGTGCGGCTGATGACTGGCTGGCAGCGTTCAATGCCGGCAGCCTGGAGCAGTTGCAGGCCTTCGCTGAGCGTTACGCCAAGAAGGACGGCAGCACCCCGCAGGATTACCTGGAGTTCCGCGAGTCGACCGGCCCACTGAAGCTGCTGGAGGTGCGTGAGAGCGCGCCGCTGCAGGCGAAGCTGCTGGTGCTGGCGCAGCAGACCGAGCGTGCGATGCTGGTGACCGCGGAGATGGACCCGGCCCATCCGGAACATTTGAAGCTGTTCCAGCTGGAAGGCACACCCACGCCGGAAAAGTACCAGCCCGCACGCGTCGCCTTGCCGGAGCTGATGTCCGACGCCCGCGCAAAGCTGGACGCCTTGGCCGCTGAGGACGCGCTGTCCGGTACGGTGCTGGTGGCGCAGAACGGACGCGTGCTGCTGGATTGGAGCGGTGGCCTGGCTGACCGCCGCGCGAACAAGGCGGTCGATGCACAGACGCAGTTCCGCCTGGCCTCGTCCAACAAGATGTTCACCTCGGTGGCCATCCTGCAGCTGGTACACGCCGGCAAGGTGAGCCTGGACGATACAATCGGCAAGCACCTGCCGGACTATCCGAACAAGGCCGTCGCCGATACCGTGACCGTGCGACAGCTGCTGACCCACACCAGTGGCCTGGGTGATTTCTTCGGCGATGATTTCGACCAGTACTCGGCCTCGCTGAAGACGCTTGATGATTACGTGCAGCGTTTCGCCAGGGATGCGCCGCAGTTCACGCCCGGCAGCCAGGACGCCTACTCCAACTACGGCTTCATCGTGCTCGGGCGCATCATCGAGGCCGTTTCCAGACAGTCCTACTACGCCTATGTGGATGAACACATCCTGCGCCCAGCGGGCATGACCGGCACCGGCTTCGAGCCGGAAGCCGTGGACGTCGTGCAGCGTGCCGTTGCCTACACGAAGAAGGAAGGCCAATGGACGCGCGAAACCAGATCGCTGCCGTGGCGCGGCATGTCGGCGGGTGGCGGCTACAGCACCGCCGCTGACATGCTGAAGTTCTGCGAGGCGCTGCGCAGCGGCAAGCTGGTATCGCCGGCGCTGCTGCAGCAGGCCACCACCGCGCAGAATCACAAGGGCTGGTATGGCTACGGCTTCGTCGTGCAGGGGCAGGGCAGCCAGCGCCAGTACGGGCACGAAGGGGGCGCGCCGGGTTCGAACAGTGCCATCGTCGTGCTGCCCGGGCAGGGCTACGTGGTCATCGGCCTGGCCAATGTTGATCCGGATGCGGTGGGCAACGTGGTCAACTACATCGCCCGGCGGTTGCCGCTGTAGCGTTGCCGCACGACCGCGCGCTGCAGGAATGGCGCACAGTGCGATAGGCTGGTCGATCAACACGGGTTTCATGGACGAAGCATGAGCGATCGCCACGCATTGGGTATCGAACACGAGAGCGAACTCGTTCGCCTCTACAACGCCGTCGAGGCGGGGGACCTGGACGTGGTGCGCGCCATCGCAGCCGCGCAGCCCGTCCTGCTGCGGCTGGCCTATTTCGGCAATGCCGGCAGCAAGAGCGTGCTGCACATGGCGGCGGCGAGCGGCCAGGAAGCGGTCTGCCACTGGCTGCTGGGGTGGGGGCTGCCGGTGGACGTGAGCTTCAGCGGCAACGACGGTGCGACGCCCTTGATGGCTGCCGTGAATGGCGGTCACGCCGCGGTCTGCACGTTGCTGCTGCAGGCGGGCGCCAATCCAGATGGCACCGCGCTGGTGGCCTGCCCGCCGCTGTATGCCGCCGCTGTTGCCGGGCGCGGCGATATCGTCGAGCTGCTGCTGCACGCTGGCGCCGACATCAACCGCCTGCACCGGCAGATGAACCAGTCGTCGCTGGACGTTGCGCGCATCTGGAAGCATCCCGCGGTGGCGGCGACGTTGGAACACCAAGGGGGCAGGAGCGTGCGCGATTACGAGGGCCCCTATGTGCAGGGACCGGGCGAATCGATCATCGTCTTCGTGCACAACACGGCCGGGCCGGTGCTGCGGCCGGAGTTCTCGCCGGTATCGCGTGATCCCAGGGCGTCCCTGCACGTGAGCCTGATTGACGGAAAATCCGACTTCAAGCTGCTGTTCACAACGGGACTGCATGGCGCCGGGACGCCGATGACCGAGCTGTTCCTCTGCCTGCAGGGCAACTGGCCGTTGCCGCGCACCGGGCTGGCCGATGACAGTGTGTGGCGATTCCCGGAACTACTGCTGTCGCGCATGGTGGAGAAGCTGTTCGCGCAGGGGCCGATCGGCGAGGGGCACCTGGTGGAACGCAGCGACCCCGCGTTCACTGATCTACCGTGGCCGGAGGATGTCGACGCACTGCTGGCGGTGGACAAGCCCTGGAATCCGGTGAACGAGCGCGATTCGATCCCGCCGCACCAGCGCGTCACGCTGCTGGTGCTGGCCCCGGTGAAGTACACGCGGAAGGGCAGGCCCGATGCCGGCGCCCTGGCGACCCTGCTCGAGCGCAAGCGCAAGGCCAGCTGGCGCGTGCTGTCGCTGCGGCGGGATGATCCCCGGGTCCGCCTGGCAGTCCTGCCAGACTGACCGTGTGCCGCCTCAGCGCGGCACCCGCACCATCTTCGTCATCAAGTGTTCCACCACGCCCGCCGGATCGGCAGTGCGGCCCACGTGCGTGCTGGACATCTGCACGATCGAACTGCGCTTGGCGGTAAGGAAATGGAAGCGCGCACGTGCCGGCAGCTGTGCGATCGGGCCGGCGTTGGCGTCGCCGCGGCAGATGGCCACGATGGCATCCAGCCACGGTTGCAGGGCTTCCAGATCAAGCGCGGGGGCAAACGCCTGCAGGCGTGCCGCATCGATCTCGATGGCCGCTTCCAGATGGCGTGCGCCGGGGCAGGACACGATCACCCCGACGTTGATGAATTCTTCGCGTTCCACCCGCGGTACCACGCGGATGACCGCATAGTCATACGTGTGCAGCGTGGGCACGGATGGCCTCCTGCACGAACACCGCACGCACCTTCAGGCGATGCTTGAGGTAGTTGATGTAGCCCTGGCGGTAAGCCTGCGGGCTGTCGAAGGCCGGCTCGTCCACCAGCCAGCTGTCCGGCACCAGGCCGACGATGCGCTCGATTTCCGCATCGGGCAGGCGTGCGGCCAGCTCGGCATCCACCTCGGCAATGCGGCTGGCAAA
This sequence comes from Stenotrophomonas sp. S39, assembly GCF_016624665.1. Classification (NCBI taxonomy): domain Bacteria; kingdom Pseudomonadati; phylum Pseudomonadota; class Gammaproteobacteria; order Lysobacterales; family Lysobacteraceae; genus Stenotrophomonas; species Stenotrophomonas sp. S39. Next base: position 6,817 of record NZ_JACVTT010000131.1, read on the forward strand.
CGGCAGCAGCACATGGTCGCGGATCAGCACGAAGGGCTTTTCGCAGGCGTCGCCGGCATTGGCCCAGTCGTGGTGGAAGTACATCGCCGCACCGTGGTCGATCAGGTACAGCTTGCGGTGCCAGACCATCAGGTTGGGATTGCGCGTGGTGCGGTCGACGTTGCTGGTGAAGGCATCGAACCAGACGATGCGCGAGGCAAGATCAGCATCCACCGGCATCGCGGCAGGATCGTAGTTGATCGCGCCGGGCAGGTAATCCAGGCCCAGGTTCAGGCCCTCGCTGGCACGGATCAGGTCCTGGATTTCCGGGTCCGGTTCGGTGCGGGCGAACTCGCTGTCCAGCTCCACGAACAGGATTTCCGGAATCGGCAGGCCGACCGAGCGGGCCATTTCGCCGGCGATCAGCTCGGCGATCAACGCCTTCGGACCCTGGCCGGCGCCACGGAACTTGAGCACGGCCATGCCGTCGTCGTCGGTCTCGACCACGGCGGGCAGGGAACCCCCTTCGCGGAGCGGGGTGATGTAACGGAGGGCGTGGGCGGTTCGCACGGCGGGCGTTGATGGATGGGTTGCGCGCAGTTTACCTTGGCCACCCGCGCACGGTACGCGCACGGGTGGATGGCAACGGAATGGAGCATTGCGATGGCGTGGGGTGTGGACGAAATCTATCTGGCCGCGACGGAACGGGCCGTAGCCTGGGCAGCAGGATCGCCGTTCGCACACCTGTCCTACGTGGTGAAGGACCCGGTGGCATCCTGCGATGCACGGGGGGATGAGCATCGTCACAGCGTTGGCGCGCAGGGCCTTCTGGTGCTTCGCGGCGTAGGCAGTCCGCAAGGGTTCCAATCCGGGCGCATGCCGGGTGCCGTGCATTGGGACGGGCTGCGGCCAGACGCCGGGGCCGCGCCGGTCGATGCCGCCGTTGGCGCGCAGCTCCAGGCGTACATCACGCAGATGGACATGCGCGGCCTGGATGCGCCCGACGCGTTCCGCGCGTGGCTGCGGGAGGTGTCGCTGCGCCTGCAGCAGCCGCTGATGTTCTATACCGCTTCGACGTTCGGCGGCACCTGCGACTACGACTACGCGTTGACCTATACGCCGACGGAACGCCTGCATGCAACGCGTTTCGATGGCCTGCGGCCATGCAGTCCGACGGCATTGCAATCCGGCCTCGCATGCCTGTCGATCACCCTGCCGACGAGCTATTTCGCACTGCATGAGCGCAGCTTCGATTGGGCTTCACGGGCGCTTCTGCAGTGAGTCACGTCGGCGGCGAGTGCGTCGGGAGCGCCCAGGGCCGCCAGGATGAATGAGCAGGTCGGCATCCACAGGGCAGGCAGTCGCCAAACGTAACGGCCACTGTCTGGCAGCGCGGCGGGCACGGCATTGCGCGCCATCTTCACTTCACACTGCCTCTGGCGATGGCAGCATTCATCCCCGGGGAGCATGAACCGGCCAGGATGGCCGTGGTGTACTAGAGCTGCCATCCTTCAAGCGTTTCCACGATGTTCTTGCAGGCTTTGGAGGTGCACCCATGAATGACGAATCCAATTCCCTGCTGCCGACCCTGGACGATGCCAAGGCCGAGCAGATGATCGGCAAAGTGGTGCTGGTCGGTATCACCCGTTACGGCGGAGATGGCCAGATGCGGGACCAGCAGCAGTATTCGGGCACGGTGCTGCGCATCAGTGCCGAAGAAGGCGTCGTGCTGGCCGACGAGGCCGATGGCCATGAGCGTTACCTGCCACCGATGCTGGACCAGTACCTGCCGGCGGAGCCGGGGGAGTACCGCCTGCGTTCGGGCGGCGAGATCGTGGTCGACCCCGATTACCTGACCACCTGGGATCTGCACGCGCAGCAGTGAGGCGAGGGCAGGTGGCCGCCCGGCATGGCCCCGCGCGACCGGCGGTTTGCCGGGGCCGGGGGGGGGGTTT